>JAHZJA010001300.1 GCA_022601155.1 Deltaproteobacteria bacterium
ACGCGCCATAACACCGCCCCCGACCGCTGTGGCAGTGTTTTCGCTCCTCGACGCATGACCCGATGCGCCTTCGAAGCGCAGCCTCGCCAGGCAGCTGCCGCTGACGGCGTTGTGGCCCATGGAAAACCGCCAAAGTCGAGACTAGTAGCGAGCGCGTCGCGTGATGCCGAGTTGGCCCAGTCGAGCCCAGGTCACATGCGGATTGCCACCGCCGTCTGCAGGCTGGGCGAGCACGCCATTGATGCGGGAGAGATACCGGGGCAGGAAGCACGCGGCGCCCCCCGCCGTACAGGCGTCCCAGCTGTTGAGAGGATCGTTGACGGCCGGGTCGCCGTTGTTGGTGTACTGGAAACGGAACACATACTCGCGAGCCCAGTGAGGGGCTTCGATGTTGACGTCGCCGCCCTGAAACGTGGCGGGCGGATCGAGTGTGGGCAGCACTTGGTCGGCATTGGCGTTGAGGGTGAGCTCGATACGCAGGTCCTGCGCTCGTCGATCACCCACATGGTCGTTGGTGGCGCTTGGATGCTCGCTGTACCAAGCCGCGTAGTGGAACGCGGCTTGGTTCCAGACCTCGTCGGAGGACGCGCGCGGGTTTTCAGCGTTGTGTTTGGAGCGCATGTCCAACAGCAGCGGATGGCCCTGCGCTCCCATCTCGGTTCGCAGCACCGCAAACAAGTCGAGCGCGATGCGCCCCAACAGCGGGCGATCGTTGGTGGCTTGGGCCTGCCGCCAGGCCGCGGCGCCGGGAGCGGGGGCTGTGTGGTTGGGCACGGCGTGAATCGCCGATTGGGTCATCTGCAGCGGGAGGTTGTACGCGCCCAGGTCCCAGACCCTGTTGCTGTCGGTGTTGTTGGCCGCGTACTCGGCCGTCAGGAGCTTGAGGTCCTCGGCGTCGAAGTCGACGTTGTTGGGCCCCGTGACGTCGTCAGGAGGCGCGAACAGGATCGAGGCGGCACCCATCCAGTTGCAGTGCCCCTGCCATGTCAGCGGGTTGGGCTGAGCGCGGGCCAGGTCGTTGTGGCCATCGTGCGCGGGATCGGACTCCCAGTCGAACGACGTCGTGCCAAGCCCGAACGCTTGGTCGAATTGTTGGAACGGAGAGCGGCCGCTGCCGTTGTCCGCGTCGGCGGCGTCGAGAAATGCCACGGGGGTGTTGGCGGCGGGTGCCATCAGACGCGACAGCGACCAAAAGTAGAAGTTCCAGGGAATGAGGGCGGCCGCGTTGTGGGCGGCGCCATCACGGGCGAACGCCTGCTCGTACAACCACACCGTCACCGACGCCTGCGCTCCCGTGACGCGGGCGTAGTGCCAACCCCCGCCTTGCGCGGGTGGGGTGTGCCACTGACCCCCTGGGCCGAAGGCTTGGATGGCCGGGTCGGCGGGGTTGGTTCCGTAGTACTCGAGCTGACCCGCGGTGACGTCGAGATGCAGCTTCATGATGTGGCCGTTGCCTTGCCCACCCGAGCCGACCAGTCGTGGAAGGTAAAAACGCACCCAGGTCTGGTCGTCCACGTCCGGCACTTGGTGGCCCAAGGGCACGCGGACCACGGGCTCGACCTCGATGACCTCTTCGAGATCGTCGTTGTCGCCGAGCACCACGTCGACGTGCTGGGGGTAGATGACGCCGTCGCGGCCGTTGGCGTCGCCGTCCAACGCGGTGATCCGCCACGTGCCTGCGTCCATGATGCCCAGATCGGCGACCCCTGCCCCAGCGCCATCGCCCGTGGTCCGGGTCACCACATCGCCTCCGGCCTGGAGGGTGGCCGTGACCAGCACGCCGTCGACGTCTACCCCCTGCACCTGGACACGGACCCGCAGGCGGGGCTGAGCCTCGGCTTGTTCGCCGTCGGCTTCGCCCACGGTGTTGAAGGTGTTCCCGTTGGCGAGCGCCAGATCCATGTAGCGCACGACCGGCTTGCCCTCGAACTTCACGTCGGGGCTCGCCGACAGCCACTTCATGGCGCCCCCGTTCTTGTTGGAGACCACGCCGCCCAGCTTCCCCGCCTCGTCCCCGCTGCTCTTGGCGATCTTCGAGTTCTCGATGGCGGCCGGGGTCCCCGAGACCCGGACGCTGGTCGTGCCCTCGGCCAGATCGGCGCTCTTGCTGACGCTCCCAAACGGAACGGGGATGGGGACGCCACCGGGGCCCTGGATCTTGCAGACATTGGGCGCGGTGGCGGAGTGCACCAGGCCGTCGCCCTTGTGCACGATGGACTTGAGGTTGGCGAAGACCTTCGACATGACGGTGTGCCCTCCGGGACAGATCAGTGGAGTTGGACGCGATAGACGTCGAGCACGTCGTCGTTGCCGTCGCTGGGCGACAAGGGATCACGGGTCGCGAAGACCACCCAGCGACCGTTGGGCGACAGTCCCGCCCCGCTGTCCACGCCGCTGACGAGCTCTCCGTACTCGTGGCCGTAGCTCACCCGGGTGGTGGTGCCGTCGTCTCGATCGTGCACGAACAGATCGGTTGCTCCGTTGGTGTCGTCGGGGACCAGGTTCGTCGCGTCGGAGCGCATCAGCACGTAGCGGGCGTCGTCGCTGATGTCGACCACGAACGAGTCGCCGTCGGCCTCGGTGCCGTCGTGGCCGACGCTCACCCGGGTGGTGGTGAGCGCTCCAATGTCGCGAACGAACACGTCCCCGAACCCAGCCTGGTCGGCGGGCTGGTTGGCGGTCACCCCGATCGTGCATCGCGACGTGAACACCGCGATGTTGCCGTCGGTCGACGCGAACGGGCTGCTGCTGCCCGTGGCCCGGTGAATGCCGTCGCAGTTGAGTATGTCGCCGTCGTGCCGTGAGGTCCGCGTGAGTCGAGCGCCGACGCGGTCTTTGACGTAGGCGTGGAAGTTTTGGACGACGATGTCGGGGAAGTCGAGGTTGTGTGCCGCGGAGGCGAAGGTCACCACCGCTCCGTCCGACGACAGGTGCGGATCGAATGCATTGGAGCCCCAAAATTGCGCGCCGTTTTGACCGTCTCCATTGAGGCTGTCGTGGGTCGTGGCCCCCGTCGCGAGGTGGACCGTAAACACGTCGAAGTGAGGCTCCGTGTCCGAGGGCATCATCTGGCGACGAGTCGCGTACGCTGCGTGCTCCCCATCGGAGGAGATCGAGGCGAGGTTCTGGACCTCGTTGTTGCACCCGGGACAGGCGGCGGAGATGCTGACCAGCCCGCCGTCGGGGGTCCACAGATAGATCTCGCGGGACACGACCGGCTCGGTCACGAGGTTGGTGGCCAGCGAGGACATCACGATGGCCGAGCCATCGGCCGACATGTCGAGGGCCTCGGTCGGGGCGTTGGGCTCGCCGTCGACCCCCACCGTGAGTCGCTCGACCGTGCCCGCCTGCATGTCCCGGCGGTAGAGGTCACGATGAACTCCGCTGTCGCCGATTCCGAGGTTGGATGCGTCCGAGAGGAACGCCACCCATTGCCCGTCGTTCGAGACGCGAGGCGCCTGGCTGTCGGCGTTCGTCCCGTTGCCGACCAGGGGGGTCGACACATGAGCGAGGTGGGCACGGTCCAAGACATCGATGATGGTGGGGGGAATGGTGATCG
>JAHZJA010001301.1 GCA_022601155.1 Deltaproteobacteria bacterium
ATTTTCCAGTCAGCCCAATCGACATGACCGCCATCGCCGCAGGCCTGTTTGTGCTTGGCAACTCGGCCGCCCTGTTACTGGCTGCCGTTGCCGCCAATGGGCTGTGTCGTGATCGCGCACGGCCGCTGCGCTGGGGCCAACTGACGAACCGACAGAAAAACTGCCGACCGATGACGGATTGGATCGGGGGTCTCCCACCTACGAGTTGAACCCTCCCCAACGAGCTACGCCAATGCTACGCACCTCCTTCATCGCCTCCATCCTTCTTGGTCTCGGTCTCACTGCGGCGACGGCCTGCGAACCCACCACCGACGATTCCGGTGACAGTGGTGCAGCCCCGACGGCCGACGCGGGCAACGACGACTCCAGTGCACCCTTGACCGCCCCCGAGGCTCGTCTTTGCGAGCGTGTGGACGAGTGCGGCTACCTCGGTGCCGGCTACAGCGTGGGTGACTGCACCGATATCGTCGGCGCGTGCACCGACGATCTACTGACCTCGGCCAAGGCCGACTGGGACAACGCGGCCGAGGACTGCCTCGAGCTCAACAACTGTCAAAACTTCGGGTCGTGCTTCGCCTCCATCGACGTGTGCATCGCGGACATCGAGATCGAGTTCGAGATCGACGACGACGATCCGTCGCAGCCGTCGGACACCGGGGACTCCACCTGCGAGCCCTACCAGGTCTGTGCCGATGGCAACACGCTCGAGGCGTGCATCGAGGGGGACGTCTACAGCTTCGACTGTGACTTCGTGTGTCAGAGCGAGGGCTTCGAGGCCGCGGTCGGCTGCGACTTCGACGACGAGGCTGGTGTCGACGTCTGTTTTTGCGTGTAGAGAGGGGTCGTTGGGGGTGGCGGCGCGGCCGGGCGGACCACGTCGCCACCCCCGACATTTTTCGCCCCTTCGGACCGAACGCGGCGCCCTTCAGGGCTTGCTGCCACGGGTACCGACCGCGTCCGCGTCGACCCGATACAGCACCCACAGCCCGTCACGCCCGATCTCCTCCACCACGCCCTTCAGTCGCTCGTGAATGCGTCGGGCGGCCTTGACCCGGTAGGCTGGATCGCGGCGGCGCGAAGGGTCGCGCACCACGACGTAGTCGGACGCGGAGAGGTCCGCGACGACGAACGCTTCGGGCTTCCAATCCTCGGTGTGCCGCGGTCGCTTGCCCGGCGCGTAGTCGACCGGCAGGTGATGGGTGTAGCGCGCCCAAAACTGCGTGGCGATCCCATGCTGCCGGACCGTGTAGTACATCGGCAGGAAGTGCGACACCCGGAACTGCTTGGCCAGATGTGGGGAGTCGTTGTTGAGCATCAGGCTCATCAGCACGCGCCCGGGCTCCACGCTATCGAGCAGTCCGAACAGCGCGCTGGCTTCGCTCGCGGCGCGGTCGAGGCGATAGGCCAGGTGCACGAAGAACGCCGCGCACGCCACCACCGTGGCCCGCCGGACGAAGCGGTCGGAGAACGTCACGGCGGGAATGCAGCACGCGGTGAGCATCCACCCCACCGATAGCAGTCGGAGGTCGATGAACGTCAGCTCGGTGGGCTTGTGCATGCCGAACGGCACCAGCCATCCCAGCAGCAGCATCGTGCCCGCAACCCGGAGCAGGGTGCGACCGCCCGGGGTGAGCAGGGGCTGCTGGCGGTGGGCTCGGATCACACGAGCCGCGGGGACGGCCACCGCGACCACCACCAACGCCACGATCCCGAGCGTGGGCAAGGTGAAGGGCCCCAGCACCGACCACAACGAGTAGTTGATCTTCGCCGTGGTGCCCGACCACTCGAAGCCCAGCACGATCGAGATGAACTCCACGCCAAACCCGCGGCGCCAGGCATCCGCGAGGTCGAGCGACGACGCCTCGCCCAGTCCGGAGTTGCCGATGACGAAGCCTGTCCCCACCACGGCCAAGGCGGCCAGCGCGGGAACCAGTGCCAGGCGGGCTCGCTTGCGGGCAGGGTGGAACACCGCGCAGCCCAGCAGGCACGCGAACAACGTCGCGCCCAGGAACGGATGCAGCAGCGCGCAGCCGATGGAGCCGATGATGGCCATCCATCGCATCGGGCCTGCACGTTCGTCGAGCCATCCGAGCGTGGCGGCGACGGCGGCCAGCAGCAAGGGAAGCCCGCAGTAGTAGGCCAAGAAGCCCATCACGACCGGTGGGTTCCACACGAAAGGCACCGCCAGCAACACCGTCCAGCTGGGTCCTTGCTCGGGCGGGGTGGCCACGCGGACCAAGAAGGCGAACGCCGACAGCAGGCCCACCACGTACAGCGACATCAACACCCGTATGCCGACCTCGATCGATGCCCCGAACGATAGCCACCGCAGCAGGTAGTAGCTGCTGAAGTACATCTGGAACTCGTCGATCGGGGCGTACATCTCCCCGAACGGGAGGCCAGGTACGGCGTGGTCGCGCAGGATCGTGGCGTAGGCCAGGTGCTGGGGCAGGTCCTGCTGCGGCAGGACGGGGAGCACCCACACCAGCACGACGTTGGCGACGATGAGGCCCCACAGCAGCAGCCGAAGCCGCCCGGAGGCCAGGGGCGATCGAGATTGCGAGGCCAAGACCGGATGAGGGTCGATCACTCGGCAGCGGTACACAAGGGCTCACCGACGACGGACGGCCTCCCGGTCCGTACCTCCGTCCACTCGCGCATCATCGGCTCATGTGCCGCAGAACGTGCGGTACGGGTAGAACTCCATCGGAGCGGGCGCAGCCAGGCTGGCCAGCTCGGGGCGCTCGGTGAAGGGCTTGGAGACGGCAGCGAGCAGTGCATCGAACGGCTCGAAGTCATCGTCTTGTACTGCGGCCCGCAGCGCCTGCTCGGTCTTGTGGTTGCGTGGGATGTAGATCGGGTTGACCTGGTCCATGTCGTCGGCGATCGCGGCTCGGGTGCGCGGGTCGGCGTCGAGGCGGGCCAGCCACGCGTCGACCCAGGGCTGGAACCCCTGCGCGTCACCCAACAGGGCCGTTGCGGGTGCTTGGTCACCGCGGGCCGCGTGGGCGAGGGCGCGAAAGACCGAGGTGTAGTCGGCCGTCTGTGCCGCGGCGATCGACAGCAACCCCGTGGCCACGGCGAGGTCGTCGTCGGTGGGCTGGGCGAGTCCGAGCTTGGCCCGCATGCCGTCGAGCCACGCACGCTCGTAGTGCTCGGTGAAGGCATCGAGTGCCTCGTGGCCTCGCGCGATCGCGGCCTCGGTGTCCTCGTCGATCAGCGGCAGCAGCGTCTCGGCGAACCGCGCGATGTTCCACTTGCCGATGTCGGGCTGGTTGCCGTACGCGTAGCGACCTCCGGTATCGATCGAGCTGAACACGGTCGCGAGGTCGTACGTGTCCATGAACGCGCACGGGCCGTAGTCGATCGTCTCCCCCGAGACGGTGGCGTTGTCGGTGTTCATCACGCCGTGGATGAAGCCCACGTGCATCCATCGCGCAATGAGCTCCGCCTGGGCCTTGGCGACCGCCAGCAGCAGCGCGAGATAGGGGTGCTCGGCCTCGGCACACGCGGGATAGTGGCGGGCAATGGTGTAGTCGGCCAGCGTGCGCACCTTTTCTTCATCGCCCCGCGCGGCGAAGAATTGGAACGTACCGACACGGATGTGGCTGGCGGCCACGCGGGTGAGCACGGCACCCGGCACGTAGCCGTCTCGGGCCACGGGCTCCCCGGTGGTGACGGCCGCCAGTGCCCGGGTGGTGGGGATCCCCAGTCCGTGCATGGCCTCGCCCAGCAGGTACTCGCGTAGCACCGAGCTGAGCGTGGCTCGGCCGTCCCCGCGCCGTGAGAACGGCGTCGGGCCGGCCCCCTTGAGCTGGACGTCCCGTCGCTTGCCGTGGATGTCGACGATCTCGCCCAGCAAGATCGCCCGGCCATCACCCAGCTGGGGCGAAAATCCGCCGAACTGGTGACCGGCGTAGGCCTGGGCGAGCGGAGTGGCGCCTTCGAGGGCGGTGTTGCCCGAGAAGATCGCCGCACCGTGCTCACCGGCGAGGGTCGATGGGTCGAGCCCCAGCTCCTGGGCGAGCTCCGTGTTGAACTTGATCAACGTGGGGTCGGGAAAACCGGCTGCGCTGGCGGGGAGATAGAATCCGTCGAGCGAGTTGGCGTAGGTGTTGTCGAACGAGAACGCGGTGATCGGTGCGGACATGGGAAACCTGCGTCGGTGAAGAAGTGATCTCTTTGGGGGGCAGGGCCGCGTGATCAACGGCGGAACAGGGGCCCCAAGGCAGCACTGAGCTGTTCACCTCGAGGCTGGAACCCGTTGTACACCACGCTCCTGTCGGGGCCGATGATCACGGTCCACGGCGTTCCACCCGTTCGGTAGTCGGCCATGATGGTGGGCGGAGACCCCGAGTCTTGGCCCAGCGGGACGTCGGTGAGCCCATGACGCGCCGCAGACTCGATCGCCTTGTCGGCGGTGTTGACGTCGTGTCCCTCGAAGACCGTCTGGACCGCGACGAACTGCATGCGGTCACCGACGGCCTGGCGCTCGAGGGCGTCCTTGACGGCCTTCATCGTGGGGAAGCCGTGGCTGTGGCAGCCAGGGCACCACGACTGGAAATTGTACAGATAGATGAATGGGGCATCGATGTCGGCGATCTTCAGATCGGCGCCGCTATCGACGTTGGCGAGCCACTGGGGCACGCGTAGCTCGGGGGCGCGCTGCCCCAAGATTCCTGGGTGGTCGTTCACGGTCGAACCCTCCGCGGTGGTTGCGGGGTTGGAGCGACGCGTGCCGCTGCCTCGTGCGTTCGAACGGCCCGAGGAAGCGGGGCGCCTGTCGGGATGAGACAGGCTCTCGCGTCGGTCGGCAGCCCGGGCATCCGGGCGCTGCGGCGAACATAAGTCGCGTTCACCATGCCGCAAGCCCACCACCGCGCCGGTCAGCGCAGCATCCAGCGAAACCACCGCTGCGCCCAACGACGGGTCCCGGGCCCCACTCTGTTCATCTCCCAGGCGTAGGCGAGGTCGCGCCAGACCTCCGATCGCGTGGGGTAGGCGTGAACGGTTCGCCCCACGGTGCGCAGCCCTACCTTGGCGGTGATCGCCAGGCCCATCTGCGCGATGAGGTCGCCAGCGCCGCGGCCGACGACGGTGGCCGCGAGGATGGTGTCGCTCGATCCGCGCAGGTGGACGCGGGCGAAACCGGTCGGGTCGTCTTCGGTCACCGCCCGGTCGTTGTGAGACAGCTGCACGGTCAGTGTGCGTACGTCGTCGCGGGCGGACAGCTGGGCCATCGAGGCACCCACGTGCGCGAGCTCTGGATCTGTGTACGTGACGTGAGGCAGCGGGCGTTCCCGGGCGTTCATGGCCACGGGGAACAGTGCGTTGAGGGTGGCGAACTCCGCCTGAGCCCAGGCCGCGTGGGTGTACTGCGGGCCTGTGGCGACGTCGCCGACCGCGTAGATCTTGCGATTGGTCGTTCGCATGCGCTTGTCGACCTCGATACCGCGAGCGTCGTGCTGCACCCCGGCTGCCTCGAGGCCGAGGTGTTCGATGTTGGGGACGCGCCCGGTCGCCACGAACACGCGATCGCCCTCGAACGATTCCGGTTGCGAGCCGACCTGGGCCTCGATTCGCACGGCGGTGGGCGTGCCCGAGGCGCCGCGCACATCAGCGTGGAGGCGGACGTCGACCCCGTCGGAGACCAGCGCACGGCGTACGATCTCGCTGGCATCGGGGTCGTCACGCGGCAGCAGCCGGGGCCCGCGGTGCAGCAGGGTGACGCGGGTGCCGAGCCGCGCGAGGGCCTGGGCCATCTCGCAGCCGATCGGTCCGCCGCCGATCATCACCACCCGCGAAGGCAAGGCTTCCAGCTCGAACAGGCTCTCGGAGGTCAAGGGGTCGAGATCCGCGAGCCCGGGAACGTCGGGCAGTCGTGGGCGGCCCCCGGTCGCGATGATCGCCCGCTTGAAGCGAACGGATTGTCCGTCGAGCTGGAGCTGGTTGCGGCCGGTGAAGGTGGCGTGGCCAGCCAGGACGTCGATGCCTTCTTCTTGCTTCGCGTCGATGGCGTCGTCATGGGCGACCGATGCTCGGATGCGTCGCACGTGCTCGAGCGCTCCGCGGCCGGGGGAGGCGGACTCGGCCTGGCCACGGGCGAGGCCGGCTGCGTGCAGCAAGGCCTTGCTCGGCACACAGCCGGTCACCAGG
>JAHZJA010001302.1 GCA_022601155.1 Deltaproteobacteria bacterium
CCCCGTCACGCAACTGGGCTCGATCCCCACCAGCTCCAGGCGCCCGGCGAAGGTGGGGTCGTCGCCGAAGGTTCCACCAGAGGCGCCCCCACCGGGGAAGATCACCGTCGTGGTGCCGCGAATCTCGGGATGCATCGACAGGTCGATGATGCGCGCAGCGCCAGGGTCGGCGCCGGGCTCCGGCTCGAGCAACGCCGGTGGAATCTCCAGGCTCGTCACCCAGCCATCGGTCTCGCAGTCCGCGGAGACGTCGACGTCGAACGCCTGCGTGCCGCACGTCAGCCCCCACGAAGACCAGGTCAGGATGAGCGTGCCATCGTCGGAGAACTGAGCCCCGGCGCTGACGATCTGCTCTTCGGCCGTGGTGCCAGCCGGTGGCGCCACACACGAGGCCGTGGCCTCGGGCGTGAGATTGGACGGGCCGTCGATGCACTCGGGGATGTCGCACGAGACCATGGCGTTGATGCCGAGCACGACCACCGCCGCGCCAATGAACTTGGGCAGGGCACCGTTCATGGCGTGCACCTCGGAGCTCGAAATCCACCGTCGAATGGACCACCGTCGTCCTCCACGCCCACCAAGCGACCCGTCGCGCAGGTGTCGGTGACCGTGAAGAACTCGAGGCTCGCGTTGCGCAGCCCAGCCCCCACCGTGATGCTGTTGGGGGTCTCGAGCTCGATGTAGGAAGTCCCTCCGAACGACCAGACGCCCGGGGTCGGCTCCTCGACGAACCCCACGGTCAGGCCCCGGCCGGGTCCGCACCGACCGCTTTGGGCAGCCGGCTCGCCGCACGCGAGCCCGCGATCGGACAGCGTCAACACCATGCCGTCGAATCGATCGAAGATCTGTCCGGTGACCAGCCCCTCGATCGGCTCGACCCCCTCGGGCAGCGGGGGGCAGCCCTCGAGGCTCACCGCGTCCTGGTTGCTGGGCAGCTCGGGCTGTGGCTCGCACTGGTCGCACGAGGGCAAGCCCATGCACACCAGGCATGCCGCCCATCGCAAGTGATGTCGAAGCGCATTCACGTCCAGTCCTCAGTCATCGACACGATTGGAGTTTCCCCCTTTTTCGGGGGCGGAGGCTAAGCTATTGCAATCGTTGGGGGTTGATCGGCGCCTCCAGTATGTCCCCAAATCGGAGGGCGGCGGCGGGTTTCGATCGCGCTGCGCCCCGCCGAAGGGGCGAGGTGCATGTAGCGTTGTGTCGTCTCGATGCTCTTGTGGCCGGCGAGTTGTTGCATCTCCCGGATGGAGACCCCGTTCATCGCCAAATGGGAGCAGAAGGTGTGGCGCAGCATGTGCGGGCTGTTCTCGGCGAGGTTGGCCGCCCGTTCGGCCTTGTTGAGCCACCCGTGTACTGTCTTTGCGCAGGGCGGCCGTCGGCTGCTGCTCCACAGGATGTTGGGGCCGTCGACGTGACGGTAGGTGCTGAGTGCCTTGCGAAGGCGAGGTGCGAGCGGGAGCACGCGAGCACGCCCTCCTTTCGGCGGGCCTTCGTGGCCTCGCCAGACCTGGCGCTCGACCGTCAGCTTGCCCGCCCGCAGGTCGATGTCGCCCCACTGGAGGGCGATCATCTCGCCGCATCGCAGGCCCGCCTCACCGCCGAGCAGGACGGTGAGCACGTGGTTGCCCGTGCCGACCCGCTCGGTCGGTGACGGCGCTGACCGCCCCGACCCACGAGAGCGAGCACTACCGGGCGCGGTTTCGGCTGGGCAGCGGGCGAGAGGCGTACCTGCGCATCAGGGGCCGCCACGCGGTGAAGCTGGGCCAGCGCGTCGGGTCCCAGCTGCGACGGCTCCTGCGGTCCAGACCATGATTGCGGAGGAGCCGTCGTCGTCCACGCCCGCGGACGCAGTCCGGAGGCCGAAGATCTACCGATCGCAGGTGCCGGAGATCTCCACGGGCGAACGTGTTGCTCGTGTGATCGTCGAGGCCTATCCTCGGTTGACGATGGGCGCGAGGGTGCAACCGCTTGAAACCGACGAGGTCAGGTCCGCGCTCATGTCCCGCGTACGGCAGAGGGGCACGAAGCCCGAGTTGGTGGTACGCGCCCTGCTCACCGACCTCGGCGTGCGGTACCGCCTGAACACGAACACGCTTCCGGGGTCGCCAGACATCTCGAACAAGAGGGCGAAAAAGGCGATCTATGTTCACGGCTGCTTCTGGCATCGGCACGCCGGTTGCCGCAGAACGACAACGCCGAAACGCAACCGCGTCTTTTGGCTTGAGAAGTTCAAACGCAATGAGCAGCGCGACGCGGAAAAGAGCGCGGCACTCGTGGCGCTCGGGTTCGACCTTCTCGTCGTCTGGGAATGCGAATCCGAACGCCTTCCTGCCCTACGTGCGAGGCTCGATCGCTTCTGGCATAGTGCGTCCAACCGATGAGCCCGTTCGACATGAGTCAAGACGCGGGCCAGATCCCACTCGCGGCGAAACGCCCAAGGGAATCGTTTCGGCTTGATCGATCGCGTCACACAATCGTGCGAACGGTTCACCAGGATGGGTACTCCAGTACCTCCTCGGCGCGGAAGTTGTCAAACAACGTGAGACAGTTCTGGTTTGAATTTACTGAACCGAATGCGCGAGTTGCGGTTGTGGCTCAGCGGTGATCGTCGTCGGTGAGGGCTTGTTGATCCACACCGCGGTGGGCAATGGCGGGGGCTTGGGCAGCCCTCGAGGAAAGCGCTTGGGATTGGCCTCGAAGGCGGCGGCGAGAGCCTCGGCTCGGCGATGCCACTTGTCGAGCGCGAGGCC
>JAHZJA010000111.1 GCA_022601155.1 Deltaproteobacteria bacterium
CTCGAGTACGGTGGTGTGGCCGTAGTTGCCGTGGGGAAACAGGGCACGCCGAGGCTCGCCCGCCGGGTGGAACGTGGGCTCGGGGAAGTAGTTGTAGGCGACCCAGTTTCGAGACGCTCCCTCGGCGAACTCGAGGCCGATCGATGCCTCGACCACGTTGTCGATGAAGGCGTTGTCGTGCGCCCGAATGTACACGAGGGTCTGCTTGTTCCAGCAGGGATTGTCTTCGATGGGGGCCGAGGTATTGCACGTATTGCCGTCGCCACGTCGGCTCTTGAGCTGATGCCCGAAGCGATTGCCGATCATCACCGTCCTGGCCGAGCGGATGATGGTGCCGAAACGATTGAACGTGTCTCCAAAGTCGACGTTGCGAATCCAGCTATCGGTCGACAGTGCAATCGTGAACGGAATATATTGATACATACCCGCCGGATCGTCGGCGTCGGTGCTCTGCACCGTCATGCACTCGACACCCGCGTGACGCTGCACTCGCCCCAGATGCGCCACGGTGGCGCCGCCCGAGCCAAAATCGATTGGCAGCCCATGATCGAGCGTGATGAACTGTTCGTCGACCTCCACCACTTCGGCCATGTAGGTCAGCGTTTCGGTCTGCACCGACTCGCGTGGTCCGCCGACGGCGTTGGACTCGAGCCACACCATGTCGCCGACGCTGTAGCCGGTGGAGTCCTCGACCGCGATGGTTCGTGACAGTCGCGAGTAGCCGCCCGTCCATCGGGTCTCGTCGGCGAAGACCTCGGTGAACGCGTCGCCGATCTGGGCGCCGCACATCTGAAGCCAGCCCGGTTCGCACAGCGTTTCCCGGTCGTACACAATGTTCTGCGGAGCGCCCGAGTGTTGCCAGACCACCGCGCTGCGGTCGTTGCAGTCACCTCGCACGACCACCTCGCTGGCGCGGTGGTCGAGCGTGCCCGAGTAGGTTCCCGGGGGAAGCTCGATGATCGTCTGAGGAGCGGCCGCGGCGATGGCAGCACTGACCGCTGCGCCCTGGAGCGGTCCGTCGTACGCGACGACGTTCCACCCCGAGGTGTCGACCGGAAGGCCATCGTGGGTGCGAATGATGGGGACGTGGTCCGGATTCACCTCCAGACCGGAGAGCGCACGCACTTGGTCGTTGGGCCCGTCGACCGGGACCTCGGCGTCGCCAGGACCCGAAAAACACCCACCCAACAGGGCGGCGAATCCGAGCCCCCACGCGTGCTGCACCAGCCTGGACATGAACGGACGATGACCGAAGTCGGGGTAAAGCTCAACACCACACCCGTCGAACTCACGCCCATGTGACCCCGCGCGCTCGTGTATCGGGCCACCCCCCACGAGGCGGTAACTCGCCAGCGCCACAACAGGCCATGCCAATGCGTCACCAGCCCATTTTTCCCCCGGGTACGACCTCGACGGCCCCCGCGCCGGGCTTTGCTCGCGGAACGAATTCTCGTCCGTTTGCCCACCTTCGCGTACCTGCGCCACCCGGTCGCGCAGCAGCCACGACGACGGCTCGGGGCCGCCCTGCGAGGCGCGGGTGTGGCGACGCCAGGCCTGGCCGCAGCGGTGATCGCCTCGCATTCGGCGATGGGACCCGGCACCGCTCGCGTCCGCGGCACGACTGGACGGTGACCGCCCGACACCACGAGGAGCTGCGACCGGGGTGGGCGCGCACGTGGCCAACGCCCTGGTGCCCAGCCCCGCTCCGACTCACGTCCCAGCTCCACCGAGCGATCGCCACGCTCGAGGCCCGGTCGCGCAGCTCGTCTCGATCAAGCAGCCAAACCCGTGGGTGGCCGCGATGCACCACCGCCGAACAGCGACACGACCGGGCGGCACCGCTTGCCCCAGCGACCTCGACGACGATCGATGCTCCGGGGCCGACCGCCGCAATGCCGAGCCATCCGACGTGGTGTCCTGCACCATCCGGCCGCCCTTGGCCATGGCCCAGCCGGCGCCCTATAACCCAGCCCATGCTTCGAATGCTCGCCGTGTCTGCGCTCGTGATCCTCGGTGCGTGCAAGGACGACGCGTCGGCCCCCGCCGCCAAGCCCAGCGAAAGTGCACCCCAGGCCCAGGCCGACGCCAGCGACAACGCACCCGCGACACCCCCCGGGCAGGACGACGCCAACAGCGGGTCCGGGCTGACGGGTGCCGTCCACAATGCGCTCGGCAGCGCCAAGGCGTCCCGCGCCACGCGACTGTTCTCCGAAGACGCCACGGTCGTGGTCTCGGTGGATGTCGCGGCGTTCGTCCAGCAGCCCCTGTTCGAATCGCTGCGAAACCGGCTCGGGCCGCGTCCGCGTGCGCAGCTGGACGCCGCGACCCTGTGCGGTGTCGGGCCCGACAAGTGGCGCACGTTCGTCATCGGCGTGGACCCCAACAGCGCCAACATGGCCATGGTCACCGAGGCCGAGGGCGTCGGCACGAAGACTGCGCTCCAGTGCCTCGCCAAGGAGATCGGCACCTTCACCCTGGCCGACGACGGCAAGAGGTTGTCGGACCGTACCGGAGGTGGGATCGTGCTCGACGATGATGCGATCGCCTTTGCCACGCCAGCGTGGATGACCACGCTTGCCGACCGCATCGACGGCAAGTCCAAGGCCCCGACCCCCGGCGCGCTGGATGCCTTGCTGGCTCGGACCGACGCCACCAAGCCCCTGTGGTTCGCAGCCGTGGTCCCGCCGATGGGACGTTCGATGGCCCGCGGCATGCTTGGATCGGATCCCATCGACGTCACCGGGAGTGTCAGCCTGGCGGGCAAGGTGGGGCTGCAGCTGGCCATCACGGTCAGCGATGCCAAGGCGGCCCACATGCAGCTGCACAGCCAGTGGAACGCGTTCAAGGGGCTGGCGATGGCCAACGGTGTGCCGCAGGCGGTCGCCGACAGCGTGAAGCTCGGCCAGGCAGGCGAGACAGTGACCGTGGAGCTCAGCGCCAGCTACGACGATGTCGAGACGCTGCTGACGAAGTTCATGCCCCGTCGCTGACCCCGGCGAGGTGTCCAACGACCGCCGTGACGGCCGCAGCCGAGGGCGCCTGCGGTCAACTGCTGCTGGTCGCGACCTGTCCGACCACCCCGAGCCGCCGAGCTCGTTTGCTCCCCTACCCTCCGGGCACCAAACCGTGTTCGTTGCACCCCAATCGCTACGAACCGTCAGTTTGCTCTGAACCAGGGCCACAGCGGCGCAACCTCTTGTCCCGAGGGGGTGTACGCCGTGCGTCGCAGACTGACGTCATGTTCGAGGGAGAGGGTCCTGTCCATCGCATTGGTCGTGGGGGCCGGCACGGTGAGCGGCTGCTATCGGGGTACGCATGACCTCGCCGGATCGGGCGACGACTCCGGCACGGACGCGGGGAGTGAGGACGAGGGGGAATCCCCGACCGATGGCGACGACGCCCAGTGCGTCGAGGGGCCTTGGTTGGCCCCGCAGACCCGACGGCTGAGCCACGACGAGTACCGCAACACGCTGGTCGATCTCTTTGCGCCGATCGAGCTGCCCGCCCTCACGCTGGTGGAGGACGCGGCGCCGCTGGGGTTCGACAACACGGCATCGGCGCTGCGGGTCAACGCGCTGCTGGTCGAGCAGTACGAGACCGCCGCGACCAATGTCGCCGAAGCAGCGGTTGCGTCCCTGGACGTGCTGCTGCCCTGTGAAGCCGATGATCGGTCGTGTCCGCAGCAGTTCATCCGAGAGTTTGGTGCCCGTGCGTTTCGACGACCCTTGAGCGAGGACGATGAAGCGCTCTACCTCGAGTTCTTCGAATCGCGGGACCCGGACATCGACTTCGCGGGCCGAGTCCAGCTGGTCGTGGCCGCGATGTTGCAGTCACCGTACTTCCTGTACCGCGCCGAGCTGGGGCAGGCCGGCCCCGACGGGGAGCTGCGGGCCACCGACTACGAAGTCGCATCGCGAATGTCCTATCTGCTGTGGCAGAGCATGCCCGACGATGCCCTGTTTGCCGCGGCCGCGGCGGGGGAGCTGTCGGACCCCGACCGCCGACGGGAGATTGCCGTCGAGATGCTCGCGGCTGCCCGGGCCCCTGCGGCCGTGGGGAGCTTCCACCGACAGTGGCTGGAGCTGGACGCCTTGGAGCTCAAGCCCAAGGACCCGACCACGTTCCCCGACTTCGACGAGGACGTCCGCGCATCAATGGGGCTGGAGCTGCGGTCGTTCATCGACTACGTGGTGTTCGATGGCGAGGGCACCTTGGCCGCGCTGCTGACCGACCCTCACGCCACGCTCGATGCCCGCACCGCGAGCATCTACGGGGTCACCGTGCCCGATGACGGGATGATGCACGCCGTCGACCTCGACCCGGGCCAGCGGGCGGGGGTGCTGACCCGCGCCGCGTTCCTGGCCACCCACGCCTACCCACGCTCCAGCTCCCCGCCACGCCGCGGGAAGTTCGTCATCGAGCGGCTCCTGTGTAGCGAGCTACCGCCGCCTCCGGGAGACGCCGACCTCACCCCGCCCGAGCCTGCTCCGGGGACCAAGACCAACCGCGAGCTGTTCGAGGAAAAGACCGCCGAGCCGCACTGCTCGGGCTGCCATCAGGCGCTGCACGGCATCGGCTTTGGCTTCGAGCACTACGATGCCATCGGGCAGTACCAAGTCCTCGACTCCGGGCTGCCCGTCGACGCCTCCGGCCAGCTGCTCGGGTCCGACGTCGACGGCCCGTTCGAGGGAGCCGTCGAGCTGTCCCAGCGGCTGGCCACCAGCGAAGACGTCGAGGCGTGCATGACCCGTCAGTGGTTTCGGTTTGCGTACGGGCGTGCGGAGACCTCCGAGGACGAGTGCCGCATCGAGCAGCTGCATCGTCGCCTGGACGAGGCCGACGGCTCGATTCAGACGCTCTTGCTGGACATCATCGCCAGCGATGACTTCACCCGCGTCAGCCAAGGGGATCCGTGAAGATGTCCGTGTGCTCGCGAAGAACTCTACTGCGCGCCCTCGGCATCGGCGGCGCTTCGTTGGTGCTGCCTTCGGCCGTGCGCACGCGACCGGCCTCGGCCGGGGGTGCCACCTCGCCCCAACGGGTGATCTTCTTCGTCACCCAGCACGGTCCGTACGACACCTCGTGGAGGATGGCGCCCAACGGAGCCAGCGACGATGTCGCCTGGGAGCGCGACATCACCGACGTGCCGCAGGCCGACTGGAGCCCCATCCTCGCGCCCCTGCACCGCCATCGCAATCGGCTGCTGATGCTCGACGGTCTGTCCAACGGAGCGCTGCTCAACTCACCGCTGACCCAGTATCACCAGTCGGGCCGCGCGACCTTGCTGACCAACTCGCACTTCGTGTGGGACGACGGAGGCGACGCCACCGGCGGTGCCCGCAGCTTCGACCAGATCCTCGCGGACTCGCTCGCGACTCCGGGCCAGCAGCCGTTCATCTACTGTGGCGCGTCCCAGGGCCCCGAAGGCCAGATCCGACCGATCTCGTTCGCGGGCGAGGGCAGCCCCGCGGGCATCGAGTCCGATCCGGTCGCATTGTTCGAGAAGCTGTATCCGCAGCGAGGCATGGATCCCTCCGCACAGCTGGGGGCCCGCAGCATCGCCCAACGCCAGAGCGTGTTGGACTTCGTCGCCCCCCAGCTCGATGCGTTCGCGTCGACGCTGTCTGGTGAGGACCGGCTCAAGCTCGAGCAGCACGGTCAGCTCGTCCGCGACCTCGAGCAGCAGCTCGTCCCTCTCGAGTGCGGCGAGGCGCCAGCCATGCCCCGGGGTGACGACCTCGAGCAGTTCTTCCAGCTCGTGGCCCTCGCCGTGTCGTGCGACGCGACCCGCGTCGCCACCATTCAGACCCGGCAGATGACCGGAGACGAGTTCGGCCACCCGGGCTCCGACGTCCACCAAGACTTCGCCCACATCCCCCACTCCCCCGAGATGGCGGACTACTTCGCGGTTCGGGCGGAGCAGTTCGCCAGCTTCCTCGACGTCCTCGAGGCGATCCCCGAGGGCAACGGGACCTTGCTCGACAACACCCTGGTCGCCTGGATTCCCGAGCTGGGCAGCGGCAACCACGATGCCCACGGGTTCGAGATCGTGCTGGCCGGCAACCTCGATGGTGCATTCGATACCGGGCGCTACGTCTACTGGCCCCGCGATCAGGCCAATCCGTCGATCACCCCCTCGGACTACAACCAAAACTGGGGCAACCCCGTCGGGCCGCCGCACGGGCGGCTGCTGGTCTCCATCGCGCAGGCGCTCGGGCTCGAGCTCGACCAGGTCAACCTCGGCACGGTGTCCGGGTCCAACGGCATCGACGTAAACCTGGGGGGCGCGCTCGATCGTCTGACCGCACGCGGAGGTTGAGGCGTCGCTCAGCCGCAGTCGAGCGCGATCTCGATGCTCTCGATCTCGCCGGCCAGCAGCTGCTCGCACGCCCGACCGCTGAACGACAACATCTGATCGGCGTATCCCCAGCCCTCTCCGTTGCCACGATCGCGCGCCACGGGATGGGTCCCGTCGAAGGTCACGCGAACCTGCTCCAGATCGCCGTCGATCTGGAGCGCATGCTGACAGCCGAGCATCTGCACCACGCGCTGGAGCACGTCGCCCAGCTCGTCGATCCCCGCCAGGTGATAGGCCACCTCGGGCGACGCGGGAGCTCCGCCGGCCTCGCCCATCGCCTGCAGCACCTGGGTGTCCTCGCCTCCCCCAAATCCCACGGCGACCGTCCGGATGTCACGCCCCACGAGTGTGTGCACGTCATCGATCGCGGCGGCGCCGGAGCCCGAGCAGCCCGCATGCCGCCCGTCGGAGATGAGCACCACGTGATGCCGCCCCCCGAGCTCACCGAACGGCTCCTGATCGAGGATCTGCTGGGTCGCCCCCGCGAGGTTGGTGCCGCAAGGGTCTCCTGGGTAGTAGAGGTCATCGCGGTCCAGAGCTCGATTGAGCAGTCGCGTGATGCGATCTTCCTGGCCCGACGCGACGGGGACGGCGATCGGGCCGCTTTGGTCGCACGCAGACACCGTCCCGCCAGGGAACAGCGACAGCCCCCAGCGCAGGTTGGCACGGGGCTCGCTCATCACCTGGGTGACGGCCTCCACCGCCCGTGACCACTTGCTGCGACCGTCGACCAGCGAGGCCATCGAGCACGAGCGATCGAGCACGACCAACGCATTGGCCGGCTGGTTGGTGATGAAGAACGCAGGGCCCTCGCACAGCTCCCGCGCATCGCAGGTCAGCACGGCGACCTCGCCCACCCGCTCTGCACACGGCTGCACGATCGGCGAGCGACCACAACCAAGGGCGCACAGCACGAGCGAGGCCACGGCCAGGGAAGCGCGGTTCATCGGACTCCACGAGCGTACGAGGTCCACGATGCATCGACACGCAATTCGTCACTCCGCCGTGATGGTCCGCCCAACGCTCTGTCGACTGCCACGCCGACAAAGGCCGCCTCGCGGCACGCGTACTATGGTCCGCCGCGGATGACGACGGGGCGCGCAATCGGGCCGGACTTCGCCGATGCCCGCGAGACCGCCCCTGGTCTGGCTCCCGCTGCACTCCACCAGAGGCTGCGGGGCGAGCTGCGGCGGCGCCGCCGCAGCGCCCCGCGACGACGCGGAGCGATGGGCTGGAGGCCATCGGCCGTGCTCGTCCTCGCCCTGGGCTGCCGGACGGGTGGCGAGCCCACGACCGCAGTGGGGCCGGCCCCCGTCGCCGCTGTGGTCGCCGAGCCACGACCGACCGC
>JAHZJA010001303.1 GCA_022601155.1 Deltaproteobacteria bacterium
CGCCTACAGCCTGGTGCTCACCACCGAGGACAAGCTCATCGCCATCCGCGACCCCCACGGGTTTCGCCCGCTCATCCTGGGCCGGATGCCTACCCAAGACGACGGCCGGCCGGGTGCATGGGTCGTCGCCTCGGAGACCTGTGCCTTCGATCTGCTGGAGGCCGAGCGCGTTCGCGACATCGAGCCCGGAGAGATCCTGGTCATCGACGACGAGGGCCTGACCTCGCGGCGGCTGCCCGAGGCGCCGCGGCGGCTGTGCGTGTTCGAGCACGTCTACTTCGCGCGCCCCGACTCGGTTCTCGACGGCGACTCGGTCTACGAGGCCCGCATTGCGATGGGGAAGCAGCTGGCCGAGGAGCATCCCGCCGAGGCTGACGCCGTCATTCCCGTGCCCGACTCGGGGGTCGTCGCCGCCATGGGCTATGCGCGGCGCAGCGGCATTCCCTTCGAGATGGGTCTGATTCGCAATCACTACGTCGGCCGCACGTTCATCGAGCCCTCCGATTCCATTCGCCACTTTGGGGTGCGGCTCAAGCTCAACGCCGTGCCCAACCTGCTGCGCGACAAACGGGTGGTGGTCGTCGACGACTCGTTGGTCCGGGGGACCACGTCACGCAAGATCGTCCGATTGATCCGACAGGCGGGCGCCCGCGAGGTCCACGTGCGGATCTCATCGCCGCCGGTCAATGGCTCGTGCTTCTACGGCATCGACACGCCCACCAGCTCCGAGCTCGCCGCGTCCACCCAAACCGTCGAGCAGATTCGCGTTGCGATCGAGGCCGACTCGCTGGGCTACCTCAGCCCACAGGCGCTCCGAGGCGCGGTGCGAGCCGACCCGTCGCGTACGTTCTGCGATGCATGCTTCACTGGGGACTACCCCGTGCCCGTGGGGGCGGCGGCGTCTCGCCGCCAGCTCCGGCTCATCGAGGTCTAGCCATGTCCGAGCCCACCGCCAGTGCCAATCCCGTCCCCGCTCTGCCCGAGCATGCGAAGGTCGTCGACCGCGTCTCCGACCTCACCGCGCGCATCGGCGAATTGCGGAGGCATCTTTGACTACGAAACGCGCACCGAAGAGCTCGAGGAACTCGAGGCTCAGGCCGCCGATCCGTCGTTTTGGGACGACGCCGAGCGGGCCAAGGCCGTCGTGCTCCAGCAGGCGATCACCAAGAAGTTGATCTCCACGATCGACTCGGCGTCGGGCGCCCTCGAAGACGGGCGTGACCTGTACGAGCTGGGCCGCGAGGAGAACGACGAGGAGAGCATCCACGAGGCGTGGGAGCAGCTCGATCGCGCCGAGGCGGAGATCGGTCGGCTCGAGTTTCGACGGATGTTGTCGGGCCCCCACGATCCCAAGGCGGCGATCATCAGCCTCAATGCGGGCGCAGGCGGGGTCGACTCGCAGGACTGGGCCGACATGCTGCTGCGCATGTACTACCGCTGGGGCGAGCGCATGGGGTTCACGGTCAAGATCCTCGACTCGCAAGAGGCCGAGCAGGCCGGCATTCGCAGCGCCGAGATCGAGATCGACGGCGAGTACGCCTACGGCTACCTGCGCTCGGAGATCGGCGTCCATCGCCTCGTTCGCATCTCACCCTTCGACGCGCAGGCTCGCCGCCAGACCAGCTTCGTTAGCGTGATGGTCATGCCCGACCTCGGTGACGAGGAGATCGAGCTGGAGATTCGCGACGTCGATCTTCGCGAAGACACCTACCGGGCGTCGGGCAAGGGCGGACAGCACGTCAACAAGACCGACTCCGCGGTGCGGCTGACCCACCTGCCCACTGGCATCGTGGCCGCCTGCCAGGCCGAGCGGTCGCAGCACAAAAACCGCGCCACCGCGATGCGGATGCTTCGTGCCCGACTGTGGGCGGTGGAAGAGCAGAAGCGCCAGGCCAAGCTCGACGCGCTTCAGGGTGAAAAGAAGAGCATCGAGTGGGGCTCGCAGATCCGCTCCTACGTGCTGCACCCGTACCAGCAGGTCAACGACCACCGCACTTCCCTCAAGGTCAGCAACATCGGCGCCGTCCTCGACGGCGACCTCCAGGCGTTCACCGAGGCATTCTTGCTGGCCCAGGGTCAGACCGGAATCGTCGCCGCGGACGACGACGCGTAGCCGCAGCCAACAGGCCCCCCCATGAACGCTTGGTTGTTCACCCGACTCGACTGGATCATCGCCTGGCGACACCTGCGAACGGGCGATGAGCGTCCGGTGTGGGTCATGCCGCTCATCATCGGCGCCGTCTACCTCATCCTGGTCGGCGGGGGCATGGCCTGGTACGCGGGCACGCTTGATCCCGGCGTGGCGGTGCAGGCGGTCGACGGCGTCGAGGTGCCGGGGACCGAGATGGGCCCCACTCCCATGCAGCAGTACTACGGGGCGTTCGGCGGGCTCACGCTCGTCATCGGCTTGATGGCGCTGGTGTTCGGGTTGCTGTCGTTCTTCTTCAACCTGCTGCCCACGATCATCACGATGTCGGTGTTGCTGGGCTGCATGGCCCTGGTGGTGGTGCTGAGCCTCATGAGCGGGCTCGAAGGGGACCTGCGGGACAAGATCCTCAACCAGAAAGCCCACATTCGGGTGGCGCGGACCGACGGGCGGCCGTTCGAGGCCTACCTCGAGCTCACCGAGGCCATCGCACAGACGCCCGAGGTCGCGGGGGCCAGCCCGTACCTCGAGGGCGAGATCATGATCCGCAGCGGGCTCAACCGACAGGGCGCCATCTTGTCGGGGATCATCCCGGAGCGGCACACCTCGGTCACCAACCTGCCGACGCTCATCCGCGACGGGGACTACGCCTACCTGGCCGACCCGGCATCGATCCCCGATCCCGATCCGCTGGCGTTGGTCGACGACAAGCCCTGGCGACTGCGCCACCTCGACAAAGACAAGGGCAAGGACAAGGGCAAAACATCGGCCAAGGGTCCAGGCCCCAAGGGGGCAGGCGACCCACTGCGCAAGCTACCCCGTCGCGACCCGATTGCGGCGTTGCCCCGCATGGTCAAGGACTCGCCCGAGCCCGCCTCGGACGACGGGGGCTGGGAAGACCCCGCGGTCGAGATTCCCAAGCTCCGCAAGGTCGGGGAGCTACCTCCGCCGCCACCGACGGACCGGGAGGTCGAGCCACAGGACGAGTGGTCCAACGACGGCTGGGAGGACCCCGCGGTCGAGATCCCCAAGCTCCGGGAAGAGGGCGTGCTGCCTCCCAAGGCCGACGAGCCCACCCCGGAGGTTCCCGAGGTCGAGCCCGATGAAGAGCCCGACGACGGCGTGGTCGACGACAATGGCGTGGTGATGCCCCCGATCTTGGTGGGGCGCGAGCTGTCGATGGAGCTGTCGGTCCGCGTGGGCGCCCGGGTGCAGCTCATCACCCCGGTGGGGCGTCTGACGCCTGCGGGCCGCATTCCCGGCCAGCTTTGGACCAAGGTCGGTGGCGTGTTCTTCTCGGGGATGTACGAGTACGACCGCAAGAACGTCTACGCGCCGCTGTCCGTCGTACAGAAGTTCTTGTTGGTCGGTGACCGCGTCAGCGGCATCGAGGTCAAGCTCAACGACGTCGAGGCCATGGATGCAGGCAAGGCCGCCGTGGTGGCCGCCGTCCGCAACGCCGGCCGCGACGATGAGCTGTTGGTCGAGGACTGGCGGGACCTCAACCGCAACCTGTTCTCGGCGATGTTCCTCGAGAAGGTCGCGATGTTCATCGCCCTGCTGTTCGTGGTGCTGGTGGCCTCGTTCGGGATCCTGGCCTCCAACCTCATGAGCGTGATGGAGAAGGCCAAGGAGATCGCCATTCTCAAGGCCATGGGGACCCGTGACGCCGGGATCTTGCGGGTGTTCATCGCCGAGGGGCTGTGCGTTGGAATCTTGGGCAGCTTTGGTGGGATCGGGATGGGTCTGGGGCTGTGCTTCGCCCTCGATCGCTTTGGCCTGCCGCTCAACGAAAACGTCTACTACATCGAGAAACTGCCCGTGGTGGTCAATCCGGTCGAGGTGGCGTTGGTCGGTGCCGCCGCACTGGTCATCGTGTGCTTCTCCAGCCTGTATCCGGCGTTGGTCGCCTCCCGGCTGCGACCGGTCGATGGTCTGCGGCAAGCGGACTAGTCGGGTCTTTTGCGGCAGACCCCCTGCGGGTGGGGCACCGCCCGTGGGTCCGGGGAGTCCCTGCTTCGTCGGCCGTCCCCTCGGGCCCACCACGTCACCATCCCTTGGCAAGGCGCCGGGGATGGCTCGGCGGTCGGTGTGCGGTGGCTTCATGGGTGCATCACAACGCTGCGCACGGCGCGTTGACACCCGATCGGGCCCATTTTAGGGTCGGGCGCTCATGGCCCAAAGCGCCGATGCACAACCCGTCCTCGTACGGGTCGAGGGGATGACCAAGGAGTTCTCCCAGGGTACCCGTTCACTGCGGGTCCTCGACGGTGTCGACCTGACGCTGCGCCGCGGAGAGATGGTGGCGATCATCGGGGCGTCGGGCGCGGGCAAGTCCACGCTGCTGCACTGCCTCGGCACGCTCGACCTGCCGACCGACGGCGGCATCCACTTCGGCGAGCAAGACATCGTTCAGCTGCCGCCTCCGCAGCTGGCTCAGTTCCGCAACGAGTCCATCGGATTCGTCTTCCAGTTCCACCACCTGCTGCCCGAGTTCACCGCCCTCGAGAACGTGATGATGCCGGCCATGATCGGCCGCGTCCCACAGCGCGAGGCGATGGCTCGCGCCAAGGAGCAGCTGGCCGCGGTGGGCATGAGCCCCCGCCTGACGCATCGCCCGGGCGAGCTGTCTGGTGGTGAGCAGCAGCGGGTCGCGATAGCCCGCGCGCTGGTCATGCGCCCCAAGCTGCTGCTCGCCGACGAGCCGACCGGCAACCTCGACACTCACACCAGCGAAGAAGTCCACGCCTTGATGTTCCGGCTCAACAAGGAGCACGGGATCACGATGCTCGTGGTCACCCACAATCTCGATCTGGCGCACCGGTTCCCCCGCGTGATCCGCATGGCGGACGGGCGGCTCATCGGCGACACCACCGGGGATCGGGCCAGGGAGGCTGACGCGCGTGCGCGTGAAGCCGACCAAGCCGGCTCCTGACCGCGCGGCCGCCCTGGCGTGGGCGGGTCGGGCCACCGTGGGGCCCCGGTCGCGGCGTGCTGGCGCGACCCGGCTGTGGCGCGTACTGGGGGCGTGGCTGGCGTGCGTGCTGCTGTGGTCTTCGGCGCTCGAAGCCCGCGCCGATCCTACGCTCACCGTGCGCGGCATCGAGTTGCGGCAGCTGCTGGCGATGGCCCAGGTGCCGAGCGAGATCTTCGGCCAGCCCATCGTAGAGATTCGCTTCGAGGGCAACCGCCGGGTCGAGTCCGAGGCGATGCTGCTCGAGCTGGAGAGCTCGGTCGGCGAGCTGGTCACGCGCGGCAAGCTGGGCACCGACCTGCGGCGGCTGTGGAGCCTGGGCTACTTCGAGGATGTCCGGGTCGAGGGCGAGCTGACGTCTCGTGGCGTGCTGCTCACCTACCTGGTCACCGAGCGACCCACCGTCCGCAAGATCGTCGTCGAGGGCAACGACAAGGTCAAACTCGACGACATCAACGAGGTCCTCGATCTCGAGAAGAACGAGGTCCTCGACCTGGGCAAGGTCAAGGACAACGTCGAGAAGGTCAAGGTCCTGTACACGGACTCGGGCTTGTTCCTCGCCGACGTGGCCTACGAGCTGCGAGCGGTGCCCGACGAGCCGGGCAAGACCGATCTCGCCATCGTCATCAGCGAGTCCACCGAGGTCATCGTTCGCGGCATCAACTTCGTCGGCAACAAGGCCTTCGACGACAAGCAGCTGCGGCGGAACATCGGCACCCGGGTGGGCGGCTATCTCTCGGTCGCGTTCCCCAAGCGGGCAGGGGGGGTGTTCAATCGCGACACCTTCCAGACCGACTTCCAGTTCTTACGCTCGTACTACGGGGACAACGGCTACATCGATGCCAGCCCCAAGGATCCCGAGCTGTCGCTGTCGGCCGACCGACGCTTCGTCTACCTGACGATCCCCATCGACGAGGGGCCGCAGTACCACATTGGCGAGCTACGGGCGCACGAAGTGCTGGCCCCCGGCGAGCAGGAGCTGTTCTCCGAGGAGGTTCTCGCCGAGTCGATCCGGCCGATCCTCAAGGTCGGCGACGTCGCTTCGCTGGGCAAGATCCAGAAGATCCGAGAGGACATCGAGCTCCGCTACAAGGACGCGGGCCACGCCAACGTCAACGTCATCAGCAACTCGCGGCAGGACAAGGAAAAGCTCGAACTCTACATGAACCTCGAGGTCCAAAAAGGACCCTTGGTCTACATCGAGCGCATCGACATCACGGGGAACGAGAAGACCGCCGACAAGGTCATTCGCCGCGAGATGCTGCTGTCGGAGGGCGACCTGTACTCCGAGACGGGCAAGGAGCAGTCGCAATTCCGCGTGCTGCGGCTGGGGTACTTCTCCAACGTCGACGTCTCGAGCTCGCGCGGCTCCGCCGACGACAAGGTCGTCCTCAACGTCGAGGTCACCGAGCAGCTCACCGGTACCTTCCAGATCGGCGCGGGCTTCTCGACCATCGAGAACTTCGTCCTGCAGGCGCAGGTCCAGTACGACAACTTCCTGGGCCGCGGCGCAACCGTCTCGGTCGTCGCCCAGCTGTCCAGCCTGCGTCGGCTGTTCAACCTGTCGTATTTCACTCGCTACTTCCTCGATAGCAAGTGGAACTTCCTGTTCAACGTCTTCAACTCGCAGAACATCTTCCCGAGCTTCTCGCGGACCTCCACCGGCTTCAGAGTCAGCTGGGGTTATCCGCTGCTGCGCGATCTGACCGCGTTCATCGGCTACAACCTGGAGTTCGTCCAGGTCGGCTTTGGCCTGCCCGGATCGGTCGGCGGGGTGTTCTCGCCGGGCTCGCTGGTCAGCATTCCGCGTCAGGCGCTCATCAACAACCTGTTCTCCAACGGCCTGACCTCGGCGCTGACCGCCCGGCTGCAGTACGACACGCGGGACAACTTCCTGTTCCCGACGCAGGGCATGTACCACCAGCTACGGGGCGAGTTCGCCAACCGCTACCTGGGCTCGCAAAACCAGTACAACCGCTACCTGCTCGACTCGCGGTTTTACTTCCCGGTCATCAAGAGCAAGCAGCCGTTCCGGGCCTGGCTGGTGTTCAAGACGCGGCTGCAGGTCGGCCTGGTCCACAACCGCCTGCCGCAGGGTGTGCCGATCTTCGAGCGCTACTTCCCGGGCGGTATCTTCGGCGACGGCCAGATCCGGGGCTTCCCGCTGCGATCGTTGGGGCCGCGGATCTTGGTGGCCAGCTCCCCCGATCCCACCGCGGCGCTGTTCCCCTATGGCGTCGGCGGTAACTTGCTGACCTCGCTCAACGCCGAGCTCGAGTTCATGATCATCCCGCCCGCGAACATCAAGGGCGTGGTGTTCTACGACATGGGCAACGCGTTCAACACGGAGCCGCTGTACTGCGCGGAGCCCAATCCCGATCTGCTGCCCAAGAGCGACCCCTGCGGGAACTTCGGGTTCCGGGACCTGCGGTACTCGATGGGCTTCGGGTTCCGCTGGCAGTCGCCGATCGGCCCGCTGCGCTTCGAGTGGGGCATCCCGCTGGACCGCCAGCAGCCCACCGAGCTGCTGCGTCGCGGCGAAGATCCGATCGTCTTCGAGTTCTCCATCGGCAACAGTTTCTAGTCGTGGTGCGCGGCGTCTCGCTGCCTGCGAGCTCGACCGGATAAGGCCCGTCGTCGAGATCGGACGGGTTGGCCCCATGGAATCGGTGCCGAGGAATCGCCGTGGGCCCGAGGTGGGACGGTGTACGGTTCATCACGGCGATCGGGCCGCGGGCTGTCGCGTGGGCGGCGACGTCGCCGTCGGGCCTGGGACAAATCGACGTTCGGTGCAAGCCACGGGGGGCATCGTCCGTTGGGTGGCGACACGTCCCAGTGGCCGTCGGGGCACATGGCCCCATGCTGTGCGCTGAATCGCCGTCCGGGGGCGGCCGTCAGACCCCGAGCTTGCCGCCCCCCAGGGCCGCCGATAAGGTTCCGCCGTCATGTCCCCAGTGCTCCGTCTCGTTCTCGCATCGCTCGCGCTCACGGCGACCGCAACGCCTCCTTCTGTCGCGGCTGCCGCCCAGGTCGATGCACTCGAGCGCATCGCCATCGTGGAAGTGCAGCGGTGCATCATGGAGACCAAGGAAGGCAAGCGCGCCAAGAAGGACCTCGAGAAGACCTTCGCCA
>JAHZJA010001304.1 GCA_022601155.1 Deltaproteobacteria bacterium
CGCCACGATTCGGGCGATCGACAAGCCGGGGTCGGTGCTGCTGCCCCATCAGATGGCTGCTGCGCTCGGCTGAGGGGTCGAGCGGTGCCGGGTGCCACGGTGGGCGCGTGTCCACAAGACGTGGCACGGCGAGGACATACGATGGCCACGCCCCTGTTGGTGTTGAAACGGCTGTGTCTACGGCATGGGCCCTCTCCCTTCCAGCGCGGCACACCACCGTCGTCGCCACGCTCGCGTCGTGCCGTGCTCGAGGTGCGCCATCATCGAGCGCACTCCATCGGCGAGCCCTTGTTCGTCGAGCTGCCCCCGCCGCCATTGCCACAGGCGCCGCTTCCATCGCGCCACGATGCGTCGCCGGTTCGCGGGCCGTACCCGTCGCACTCTCGCAAACACCATGAACCCGAGAAACGGCAAGCCGTCTGCGGTACGCGCCAGCATCGTGGCCCGCGCTTTCGCCCTCAGCCCCAACGAACTCAGCGTCGCCTCGATGGCGTGCCTCGCCTCGCGCAGCCGCTCGCGGTCATCATCGAACACCACGAAATCGTCCATGTACCGGCAGTAGCTGGGGATGCGCAGCCGCTCCACCACCTCGCGATCGAGCGGATCGAGCACCAGGTTGGCGAGCCACTGGCTGGTGAGGTTGCCGATCGGCAGACCGATCCCGGGCGCGTCACGACGCCCTCCCGCATCGACGATGCGCCGCACCAGCCGTAGCAACGGCCCATCCTTCACGATGTGCTCCACCGTCCGCATCACCGCCGCGTGCGGCACCGAGGCGAAGAATTGTGCGACATCCATCTTCAAGAACCACCGATGGCGTCGCACCAGACGCTGGGCGTAGTCGAGAGCCGCGTGGGTCCCCTTGCCACGGCGACACGCGAACGTGGCGTGGATCATCCTTCGATCGAAAACCGGCTCGAGCACATCGATGACGGCGTGATGCACGACGCGGTCGACGAACGGCGCCACGCCGATCGTGCGGCGCTTGGGGTCGTGGATCACGAAGTGCGCCAGCGGCCCCGGGCGGTAGGTGTCGGCGCGCAACGACCGCCGCAGCGCGAGCAGCCGAGGTTCACGCTCGAGCAGGAACCGAGCGATGTGACCCTGTCGGCGCTTGCCCTGCGCAGCTCGTCTCGTAGCCGCCAGCAGATTCTCAAAGGAGGTGACTGTTGGCCAGAGGCCGCCGATGCGCCTCATACCCTGACCTCTGCTCGTGACCCGCTCCGCCGACGCGGACTCCCGGATGTCCGCAGATGCCGACGCCAGCCGTAGATCATGCGTCCGGCCTCGTCGATTTCGTGCATGGCCTTGGTAAAGGCGCGGGCCGACATGAACGTGCGCGCACGGCCGACGCGACACAGAAACCGCATGCGCTCGAGAACGAGGTTGGCCTGGCGAAGACTGCCTGCGCGCTGTCGAGGCTGATAGCGAGCGACGATGAGCAGCTCAAGGAGGTCGAGGGCGTGGTTTTCGAGGCGAAGGCTGAGCGAGAAGCGTGCAGCTTTGGGCCAGCGGGCACAGTGGTCGAGCAGCCAGGGGACGAAGGCCTCCCAGTGGGCGAGCACCAGCAATGTGGAATCGGCGTCGCGAGGACGTGGTCGAGCATCGGTGGCGGTCATGCGTCGGCCGCGGTGTCGGTGGGGTGGTCATGGGGCTCGCCCACAGTCGGGTTGCCCTCGCCTTGGGTCTCGGTGTCAGGCGCGGGTGCCGGTCCGACGGTGGGAGTTGCGATGTCAGGCACGGGTGCCGGTCCGAGCGTGGGAGTCTCGCCGCGCAGCAGCGCAAGCAAGGCCTCGCCGTGACGCGCGAGCTTGGCCTTGCCGATGCCACGGACTTGGCCGAGGGCGGTGAGGCTGGCCGGCTGCTCCCGCACGAGGGCGGCGAGGTTGAGGTTGGTGAGCACGACGTACGGCGGGACGCCATCGCGCTGGGCGGTCTCGTAGCGCCAGTGGCGAATGGTGTCGTACAGCTGGCGTTGCTCGGCGGTGAGGCCGTTCGTGCCGGGTCGGGTCTCAGTTGCGACGGGGGTGTCGTCGCCTGGCGTCGGGCCGGGGTCGTGTGTAACGACGGTGGTCTCGACCGCGTCGGTGCTCGCGGCGGTGGCGACCGGGCGGGTTTGGAGGTGTGCCGCCGCGCCGATGTCATGCCTCGGCTGGCAGCTCACCACGCACAGCAGATGGGGGATGTCGTTGACGACGAACAGGTGCTCGCGCAGGCCGAGTACCTCGTGGTCGCTCGCCAGCTCGACCAGCGGCGCATCGTCGATGGCTCCGAGCGCTGGCGAGTAGCGGAGGGTGAGCACCTTGAAGTCCATGGCGTAGGTCCAACCGCTGTCCCACCCCCGCCCTACCGCCACCGTTGTTTTCAACAAAGGTGGTGCACTACCGTCGAACACGAAAGGCGATGGTGTCAGGGCCTCGCTTTGCTCGGCCTATTGGCGTGGTCGCGAGGCGCCATGGGAGGTGCAGGCACGGCTGCGCCTTGCCCGCACAGAAGGGGTGAAGTGGTTAGGGTTGGAAGGGATGACCCTGGGCGGGGCGGAATCCGACGATGAGGTCGCGGCCGTCGGGCCTGCTCCTGCTGCGGTAGGCCGACCGCGCGATGACGGCGGTGAGGCCGAACGAGCCGCCGCGGAGCACCCGAGAGGCAGCGCCGAATGGTTTCCTTAAACCATCTCCTGCGCGAGGACTGGTTGTGTACGACTCGAACGCATCCGCGCACCACTCCCATGCGTTGCCGTGCATGTCGTACAGCCCGAAGTCGTTCGGCTCCAGCTCCCCCACCGCATGTAGTCGGTAGTCGGAATTGCCGTCGTACCAGCCCACCCGCCGTAGGTCGGCCTCGGTCTCCCCCGAGTGGTATCGCGTCGTTGTGCCTCCTCGGCACGCGTACTCCCACTGCGCCTCCGTCGGCAGCTTCAGCCCTGCCCATTCGCAGTAGGCGGTGGCGTCGTGCCACGAGATGCCTACGACTGGTTGTTCGTCCTGGTTGTACTCGCTGTCGTCCCAGTACCAGGGCTTGGGCGCCGCGGGGTTCGCCTCCAAGAACACTCGGTACTGCGCGTTCGTCACCGGCGTTCGCGCCAGGTAGAAGTTGGCCAACGTCACCTCATGCTGCGGTCGCTCGTCGTCGTAGCCGTCCTCTTCGTCTGCTGCCGACCCCATCAGGAACTCTCCACCGGGAATCCGCACCAGCTCCACACCGCCTCGCGGTGCGACAACGATTTCCTTGTCGGGCTCAACGGTCTTTTGTTTCGGCTTCGCGAGGTCGTCTTTGCCGTCGTCGGTCTTGTCTTTCCCATCCGCAACGACCTTCTTCTTGGTTGTCACTTCCCCATCGTCGCCGGGTGTGGCGTTATCGCCTGGTGCGGGGTCGTTGTTTTGCTTGTCGAGGATCCAGGCCGCCATGGCCATAGTCACGGCAGCTCCGCAACCGGCAAGGACTCGGCGACGACTGACCTTCGCGGAGGCGCTAGGAGTGACGGGCTCGAACTCCGTGAGCGCGTCGCTCTGGGGCGATGCCGTCCCAGTGTCGCGGTCGCTTTCAGCAAGCTCTCGCACCGCGTCCAACGGTCGCCGCAGCAGCAGCTCCTCGGATGAGCACCTCACCCGTCGGAGGTCGGCCCGAAGATCGCGCATCGTCGGGTATCGCTCGCCGGGCTCGAGGGCGACAGCCCGACGCAACACCCTGCGCAAGGATGCGGAACACGACAAACCACCCAAGAACGCATCGAGCTGGCGCATCGCCTTCATCGGAAGCGCCGCTCCGTGGAGGCAGAACACCGCGGTCATACCGAGGCTGTAGACATCGGCGCGGTGGTCGACGGTCGCCGCGTTCTCGTTCTGTTCGGGCGCTGCATACAGCACCGTGCCCAACGCTCCGGTTCGCGTTCCTCCCGTCGTGTCCTTCGCGGTGACCAAGTCGAAGTCGGTCAACGCCGCGGTTCCATCCTTGCGGAGCAGGATGTTCTGCGGCTTGACGTCTCGGTGCACCAGCCCTTGTCGATGCGCCGCCTCCAAGGCACCCGCGATCTCATCGACGACAGCGAGAGTGCGTTCAGTCGTCATCCCAGTGAGGACGGCACGGTACAAGTCGCCACCTGCGACATACTCCATCACGTAGTAGTGGAAACCGTCCTGTTCACCGAGCGGCTCGATGACCTCCACGACGTTGGGATGTCGAAGCTGCGCCATCCGGCGAGCCCCGCGAAACAGTCGCTCTCGGCGGCTTCCATCCTGGGTGAACTGACCGTGGAGGACCTTCATCGCGACGAGGCTGTGCACCCGTCGGTCGTAGGCCTTCCACACCGTGGCGAACCCACCGCGACCCACGACCTCGATCAGCCGGAACCGACCATTCCCGAGGAACTCGCCCGCGTGGAGCGACGGGCCGTGCCGTTGTTCTCGCCGCAATGCGAGGACTTGCACCGTGGCCTCGGCCGTGTCTTCGCCCGTGGTCGTGAGTTCCTCGAGCCGTTCGTACGCTGCCTCCAGGCGAGCCGCGATCGTCCCGGGCGCCGGGGGATGGACCGCTTCGACGCCACGGAGCGCATGACCGCTCGACAGCTCCCGGCCACGATCGACCCAGGTCGCTCGAGAGCCAGGCGGGTGTCCGTGCACCCCACACCACGCTAGCCATAGCCGCTGGTCGTCGTCGACATCGTGCGGGACGTCGGTCTGACGGGTCACGTAGGGCCCGAGGTCCGCCTTGTCGTGCGGGACGTGCAGAACGGGTACGAACCGCTGCCCGTCGTTCCGAGCGGACAGGAACAGCTCCGGCTCCCATTGCGTCCACTCCTTGCGCAGCCATGCCTCGGTCACCCACGCCAGCACGTGACGCGACTGCCGTAGCCCCTCCACGATCGCCTCGCGGGGCTTGGCGCCGGCCGGGAGTTGCTCCTCGTCGAGCCATACCCGCAAGCCCGCGGTGGTGAGTCGCTGGGTGAATGCACGAACAGCCGGCTTGTCTTCCCGCGCGTGGCTCAGGAACACGTCGAAGGCGAAGCTGTCGTCTTCGCCGCGTGGCACCTGTGGAGAGAGCGCATCCGAGCGTTCCGACATCGCCAGTATCAAGCATAGCCGGAGGCGCTCCCACCTCGCATGGTGATCGAGCGGGCGGGGCTCCTCGTTGTCGAAGAATGACGACCAGACGAGCCGCTGCAAGCGGAAGCCGCCCGAGGCAACGCCCACCCACGGGACCCTGGCACTTTCGGGACCAGCCGGTCGGGGCCCCACGCGTTTCCCCCGGGCGGGGTGGCACCTTTACCCCCACGTCGCCCGAGCCCAGCCTTGGCTACGACTTGCGGTACGGCTTCAGCAACAGATGGGGGTCGCAGCCGAGTGCCTCGGCCAGCCGGTGAATGAAGTCCAGCGAAGGCGACGAATCCCCGGCCAATATGGCGAACAGATGCGATCGCGAGACCCCAGCGCGGTCGGCCAGCTGGATGGTCGTCAGCCGACGACGCGCCGAGCGCTCGCGAATCCGCGCGATGACCCGTGCGTGGAACTCGTCCGAATCCACTATTCCGGATGCTATCGCAGGCCTCGGGCTAATCCGCTTTCTCGGATTGACTAATCCGTAAATCCGGATTGACGATTGAGAGGATGACGACCGAGACGGGCCCCCTCTTCGACGCGACCACGAGCCCGAACACGTCGACCCCGGCGTCGCTGCGTACACCCGCCAGCCCATCGGCGAGGTCCCGGGCAGGCCTGCCTGCGCCGGCTCGCCGCACCGTGAGCGTGCCCGACCTGCTCGCCACCCTTCGCACCGCGCTGGGTCTGCCGGCCCACGACCGCGTGTCCGAGGAGCATGCCGCGCTGCGCGGACGGGAGCTGCCTACGCTACTGCCTGGTCTCGACGTGGGGGCCTGGCTGGCGTGGGCCCAGACGGGGTTGTTGTTGTTCAGCACCCGGCCGCAGCCCACGCTCCGGACCGTCCTGGGGGAGGCGCAGCGCTTCCTGCTGACGCTGCTGGTCTCGCGCATGAACGGTCGGATGGCATTGGTCGCCGCGGCCGCGGGCTTGTCGCCCAGAGCCATCCGCTCGTGCCTGCACGATGAGCTTCCGCTGTCTCATCTGGCGACTGACCGCCCACGGGAAATACGGCGCCCGGCCCTGCCCGCTGCGCGTCGTTCCAGTGCGCGTCGTACCAGCGCTTCTGCTGCCCGTCGCGACGTCAACCTCGACGAGCTCGCCGCGACCGTTCGGCGTCTGCTCCGCCTGACCGCCGACAGCGACGGGGCAGGGGCCGCAATCGCGATGCGCCACCGTCCCGAGGGCAATGTGCGGCAGCTCCGTGATGTCGATGCCGAGGGGTTGCTGGCCTGGACCATCACGGGTGCCTATCTGTTCGCAGGGGGCATGCCCACCATGCAGGCCGTCCGTCGCGAGGCCAAGCACATCGCCGTCTGCCTCGCGATGACACGCGGTCGTACGATCAGCCACGCTGCGGAGCTGCTCGGTGTTCGCCGCAAGCCAATGCGTGACGCCATGCGTGCGGTAGGGCTGTATCCGTGGCCAGGGACGGACGTCGGCACCAAGCCGAGGTGATGCGAAGCGCGTGACCGGTGCCGGCCGACTGGGTTGTTCGACCTCGACGTTGAAAGTTTGAGGCCGTCCTTGTCTCGGGGCCGGTCGACCGGCTTCCGTGATTCGAGGCTGCCGTCGCAGCGCCACTCCCTCCGCTGTCGGCATCGTGCATCTGGTCGTTCGGTGCGGATCGTCGTGGATGCCGGCCCGCCGGGTCGGACATAGGGTGCTCATCTCCGAGTTGGGGCGGACATTGGATCCCCGACCGGCCGTGGCGCTGACTCTCGCGGTCGTTGAATTTTCTGAAGTCTATGATTGGCAAGGGTGTTGCGTTGCGGTCATCGTGTTTCGGCGCGGCTTTAGTTGATGTGTTTGTTATTCGCCGCGTCTTGTCACTAGTTCGAAGACCCCAAAACTCGATGGATACGATCCCGACCCCCTCCCCGACACTCCGCACGATTGCAACCGCGTGGCTTCAAGATCGCGAGGAAGACTACGAAGCCGGCGAGCTCGCCCTCAACACGATCCGCCTCTATCGGCGACTCATCCTCAAGCGCATCGTGCCCGGCCTCGGCGACCGGCCCGTCGCCGAGGTCACCCTGGCCGAGGTTCGCCAGTTCCACCGCAAGTTCGCTCGTCGCCCGGCGGAGGGCAATCACGCCCTCAACCTCTTGCGTCGAGTCCTGCGGGCCGCTGAGGAGCAAGGCCATCGGCCACGCGACAGCAACTTCGCTCGGAGGGTGCGCAAGCACGCCGAACTCGCCTCCGCCAATCCAGCCAGTCGCTTGGAGGTCACCCGCATGTTCGAGGTCTGTGCCGACATCCGAGCCGGCCGGCTCGAGCTGTGCCACCCGACCCTTGCCGCCTTGTTTCAGGTCGTCCAGGTCACCGGCGCCAGGCCCAGCGAGATCCGGCGCTGCCGCTGGACCGACCTCGAGCTCCGACCCGACTACGCTCTGCTCCACCTCGACGAACACAAGACCTCCCGAGGTGTCGGTCGCAAGAGCATCAGGCTCGACGCCATCGGCCGCGGTGTCTTCCTCTCACTCAACCCCGACGATCCCGTCCACGCCACCTGGGTGTTCCCATCGCATCGCGGGCGCGGCAAGCCGTACTGCGACATCACCCGCGCCTGGCGACGCGTCGTCGACTACACGCAGCGCCAATCGGGGCTGTGCCTGCGGGACTTTCGCTCGGGGCTGGCGACCAATGCCTACGCCGAGGGGGTGCCGCTCGAGATCGTCCAGGAGATGATGGGGCACAAGTCCATCGTGACCACGCGGCACTACACGCGGATCTCCCACGAGCGCGTGGTGGATGCGTACCGAGTGACGAACGCCTCGGTGTTCTCGGCGCAGAAAAAGAAGAAACGCCGGCGGTAGGGTGGTGGCACGCCTCCGCGGGCGAAGCCCGCGGGGGCACTTGAGTTGCGTCTCGTTGAGTTCGCTTGCCATGCCTCAAACGTCGGTGGAGTTGCGACGCGTTGATCGCAGCCTCCCACGCGTGGTAGTCCTTTCCGGGCACGGCTCTGGGTTTCCGTTGTCTGGCCGAATCTTGTCTTCGCATGCACTGTGGCTTCTCTGAAACAGCTGGCGGAGGAGGCAGGCGTAGTCAGCAGGGATGCGGCAGCAGTGGAACGGGCGCAGCTCTAGTGGAATCGACGAGCGAGCTTCACTGCCCCAGGAGTAGGAGCACAATAAGGTTCTTCCGGCATCCACTGTCGTACAGGTACGAGCGAAGGAGATGGCCTTCCCATACCGCTCCGAGACCGATGCCCGGCTCTTCTTTGCTCTCGAACCGGCGCTGGTAGAGAGAGCTACAGACTGCCAGGACGTGGTCCGCGGCCTCGATCTCTTGGAGGCACCACAGCGGCCATCCCTGCGCGGGGGAATGGGTCGTACGCATCTAGATGTACGTCGATGCCATCGTCACGCATCCTGTCGGCAAGAGATCGGACGGCAGCACAGTGCGCCATCGAGTCGTGTGCGTAGCTGACGAAGACGCGGACCAAGGAACGTTCGTATAGTAGCCACGCCGAGGCGAGGGGTCGACGGGGCCATCTACGCGACAGAGCCTGTGCCCGAGACGAGGTTTTCGCTGCTCCCGGTCATCCACGTCACCGGAGTGCGCCCCTGCGAGAACCGGCGCTGCCGCTAGACTGACCGCGAGCCCGGCCCGAGCATGCCCTACTGCATCTAGCCGGCCAGAAGACTGCGCGTGAAGCTGGTCGAAAGACGATCAAGCTCCCGCGATGCGGCGCAAAGGGGCAACTCCAGAACCGTTCTGCCCGGGTGTCCAGCCGATCGGCACGTCTGGGCCATTGGCGGAGCGTGACGGGCGACGTCCGAAGCGGCAATATTGGAGCAGGCGGCTCGATGACGCGGCAGTATGAGTACGACGTCTTCCTCTCGCACGACTCCGTCGACAAGAAGGCGGTGGAGGCGATCGCGAAGCGGCTGCGAAACGACTGGGGGTTGGAGCCGTTCCTCGACAAGTGGCACTTGATCCCGGGCGAGCCATGGCAACCCGCGCTCGCAGACGCGGTACGAAACAGCAAGACGGCGGCGGTGTTGTATGGTCCCAAGAGCCGCGGGGCCTGGCGTGACCTCGAGAAGCAGCTCGCGCTGCTGGTGGCCGCGGAGGTTCCGGAGCGGAGGATCATCCCGGTGCTTCTGCCAAAGGCAGAACGCGAGAGTGTGCGCGGCTTCGTCAAGTTGAACACCTGGGTCGACCTTGCCGACGAGGATGGATTCCTCGGTTTGGTTGCCGGGATCAAGGGCTGTCGACCGGCTGATCTAGATCGCCACATTAGATCGGGTCCACGGCTTTCTTGGTCGACACGCACGTGGAAAGCGGTGACGAAGATCTTTGGAGTGAGCCCTGTGGCTCCGGCTGGTCCGGTGGCATCGGTCGATCCGGGGGACGCCGTTTCGGAGGTCGAAGCCGCGGCGAGCAGTTCCCATAGTGCCGAGTCGGACTCGGTTTGGGAGGAGCCCATCGAGCCGGAAACGACGGGCTGGAATGCCGAGGAGGTTCTCCGGGAGCTGCTTGCCGACGACAACAGCGGCGTGGTCCAGCGCCTCGACGTAATGCTTCCCGGCACGGCGACTGCCGGCAACGCTGCCAATGGGGTCGCTCGGAAGATCGATGGGCTCGGCCACGGTCCGGGCCCGGCCCGGAAGCTCGTCGAGGCCTGCTACGACGTTCTGTCGGAGATCGACGCCAGCTGCCGTTGCGAACTCCCCGGGGCGGTCGAGACAGTGAGAGCGTTGTTGAGTCGATGGCTGCCGCGGCGCTGTGGCGACCGGAGTACTGTGCGGAGGCGATATCGCCACGAACCTGCGGCGAACGAGGTCCATGACCTCGTCGCCCAGATCGGTAGCCCGGTGCTCGTCGAAGCGCTCGTAGCGGGCGAGGATGGTCGACCGATGCAAGTGGTGTCGGGCCCAAGGGGCCTGGCCGGCATCGGGAGCTTGCCAGTTCCCGTGGCCGAAGGGGCACAGATCCTCTCGGAGGACGTGCTCGCGGACAATATGGCGGACAGCTACTCCGGGCAGCTCCTCGGTCAGCTTCCCTCCACCCGGGAGGGAAAGCGCGATGGCGCCCGGTTGAGCATGGCCTTCGAGCGTCGCCAAGGAACTGGATATGCGCCCAAGCACTTCGCGCCGTGGCCACACGAGGTACCGGCCGCGGTCCTCCGCAAGCTCAAGGCGATCTACCCTCCGCTTCGCATCGTCTATCGAACGGGAACCATCTCGGAAGACGAGGGAGCCATCTTGAACATGCTCGAGAGAATCTTCGGCCGCTGGCAGTAGGATGGCCCTCAGATGAGCGAGATAGCGACCTTCATTCCCGTCGACGAGTGGATCGGCAAGGCCGAGGTCCTCGATGCCGTGGGTGGTCTGCCGCAGACGCATCACGTGCACGACGAGCCGAGTCTGCATGCGATCAACGCAGCGCTCGCTGCGGGCCGCCCGCTTCTGGTTCGGGGAGAGCCGGGTACCGGCAAGAGCCAGCTCGCCCGGGCGGCGGCGAAGCGCCTCGGCCGTCGATTCGTGTGGCGGGTGATGGATGTCCAGGCGCGAGTCTCGGATCTGTTCTACTCGTTCGACGCGGTGGAGCGTCTGGCCCAGGCGCAGGTGGCCGGGGCGCTGTGCGCCGCGGGGGTGCACCGGCCTCACGAGGTGGCGGGGGTGCTCGCCGAGAGCAATTTCATACGACCGGGGCCCCTGTGGTGGGCGTTCGATGCAGGGACCGCCGACGCGTGGCCCAACCCGTACGTGGACACGGGGGGCCCGAGTGTCGAGGTGCCGTACGTGGTGCTGATCGACGAGATCGACAAGACCGATCCCTCTGTGCCCAACGGCCTGCTTGAGGCGCTCGGTCAAGGGACGTTCCCGGTGCGTCGGTCGTCAGTGTCGCTGCATCACAACCGACAGCAACCACCGCTGGTGGTGATCACGACCAACAACGAGCGCGAGTTGCCGGGCGCGTTCGTGCGCCGCTGTATGGTCCACCAGATCGAGATGAAGAAGCCGGGGCAGGGCCTCGAACAGTGGCTGGAGGAGCGCGGCCGCACGCACTTCCCGAAGCTGGCGCCAAGGCTACTGCGGGAGGCCGCGGAGTTGCTGTGCGAGGATCGCGAGGCCGCACGGGAACTGGGTATCGTACCGCCAGGCCAAGCGGAGTACCTGGACTTGCTTCGCGCGGTTGGGCGGCTGGGCCGGGACGAGGGCGACCAGCGTCGTTTGTTGGAGAAGATCGCCGACTTCGCACTGAAGAAACATCCGGAACTCCGCGAGCCCGAAGAATCGGCCGGCCACCGACGATGAGCACCGAGAAGAGGGGAAGCGTAGGCCGGGCCGACCTGGTCGATTTCTGCGTGGCGCTGGAGCGTGCGGGGAACGATGCTTCTCGAGCCCTCGCCGAAGTGGGATCGGAGTGGGGCTATGGCCCCGTCGCCCGGTCGTCGGCCGTAGTGGAGCCCGCGCCCATCCCCGTACTCGGGGGCTCGGACGTAGCAGCGGAGCCCGTGACCGAATCGGCGACGACGACCCCCGACGAGCGCGCAGCCGGGATCCCGTTCTGGCAGCCACGGTCGTGCGAGTGGTACGACGAAGCGTCGCTGCTTGAGGTGGCGAGGGCGACCGAGGCAGACCGTGCCGACGACGCTGAAACCGACGAATCGGAGCGCCGGGGGTTGGCCGCTTTGACGCCTCCGCGCACGCTGGCTCTGTCTCCGCTGCGACGAGTGTTGCCCATACTCGCCCAAGCACTCACGACTGACCTTTCGAGCGACGAGGTCGACGTGGACATGCTGGTGGATGCTCTGTGTCGTGGGGAGCTGGTCGCCCAGCTGCCATACCTACGCCGGCGTATATGGCCGTCGGTGGTTGTGGTGCTTGATCGCGACTTCCAATTGGTGCCGTCATGGCACGACCAGAGGGATTTGCTCGAACGATTGCGCCAGGCTATCGGACCGGCGGGCCTGGTAGTCCGTACCGTCGATGAGTATGGGCCCGAGCGAGGTGTCCGCGACGCGAAGGGGCGGTCGGCGTCGCTGGACGATGGTTCGTTGGCGCATCTACCCTTGCTGGCTCTCACCGACCTGGGCTGGTACCGAGACGTCCGGCACCGAAGTGCTTGGCTGCGGGTGGGCCGGGGCCTTCGGCGATCGGGTCGCTGCATTCACGCCTTGGTGCCCGTGCCGGCGGCCCGCTGGACTACGGGGCTCGCTCGCGTTTGGGATCCCATCGTGTGGGAACGGCCGGTACCCATGGACCGTGCGCGGCCCAAGCCCGGAGCCCGGGCCCGGCGAGCGAGTCAATTGTTGGACCTCGCGGCGCTCGCCCATCGACTGGAGCCGGGATTGCTTCGCGCGCTGCGCTTGCTGCTCCCGCGCGATGAGGCCGACGTGGGCACGGAGTTCGATGTCTGGTTGCACGAGGACATCGCGAGCCTGTACCCGTCGGCTACGGTGGTGCGCGCCGACCGAGCGGCCGAGCGGAGATCTCGTATCGTGCGGGACCGGCCCAATCTAGTGGCGGCGGTCGGAGACCTGCTGCATCGCTGGCACTGGCATCGAGGTCTCGGACCCGAGGTCTGGCACTCCGAGGCGCTGACGCTCGATCGGGTGTTCCCAGGGGTCGTATCGTCCGCGCATCTCCGGGGGGCCGAGTCCTTTGTGCAACGACTCTGTCGGCGGACGCAGGGGTTGGCCCGGAACGGTGGGGGCGCGCAGGGGCTCGATGGTCTGCGGCGGTGGCTCGACTACGTGGAGGAGCGTGCCCCTGCGGAGGTCTGGAGCGCTCACACCGACGCCGGTCGGGGTCTTCAGATCGCCTGGTGGGCCACGCACGGTGACGAACGACCTCCGCGAGATGCGGATCCAAGGCTGCGCGCCGCAGCGCGCGGTGTTCATGGGGGAACGGAACGGTTGCTCTCGTTGCGGCAGATTGGCCCCGGGTTGCGCCTGGCGCCGGGCCACGGGGGTGGCGGTAGCCCGGTGGGAACGCTCGCGGCAGTGGGTGCCGATACCTTTGTGTTCGGGGGTGGGCAGTCGCGGGACGCGTGGCTCGGTGGCGATGATACGTGGTTCGAGGCGCGCCCGGGCGCAGCGATCGAGGTGCGGACCGATCGCGCGACGCTGAGGCTGGAGCCGCTGCGGCAGCCGAGCTGGGCGGCAGGAATCGGGCGAGATCGCTTCGGGTTGTGGGCTGACTTGAAGGTCGAGGGTGTGGTGCAGCGCATGCGGTGGATCCCACCAGGTCGGTTTGTGATGGGCTCGCCGCAGGACGAGCCGGGGCTTCGGGCCGAAGAATGTCCAGCCCATCCGGTGACGATCACGCACGGGTTTTGGCTGGGCGACACGCCAGTGACGCAGGCGATGTGGAGGGCGGTGACGGGGCGGAGAGACGCGAGCCACTTCGAGGGTCTAGGCCGGCCGGTGGAGCGGGTGAGCTGGGTGCACTGTCAGATCACGTTCATCGCGAGCTTGAATGGGATCAGCTCGGCCGAGCGCGGCGAGAAGTTCAGGCTGCCAACCGAGGCGGAGTGGGAGTACGCGTGCCGGGCGGGGACCCAACAGGCGAGGTACGGGGAGAACCTCGACGAGATCGCCTGGTACGCTGGCAACAGCAGGGGGCAGACGCACCTCGTGGGGGAGAAACTCCCGAACCCCTGGGGTCTGTTCGATATGCTCGGCAATGTTAGGGAGTGGTGCTTCGATGGAATGCGGGGATACGCAGATCGCGCGAGAAGAGACCCTGTGGGCTCTCTAGCGACGGGCGGCTATCGGGTCAATCGCGGTGGGGCATGGGGGGGCGGGGTCCGGCACGTACGCGCGGCGTTCCGCGTTCGCGACGTCCCGGACTACCGTTCCCGGAACCTGGGACTCCGGCTGGGTCTAGGCCAGCCTGTCCGGGCGGACCCTGGTCCGGCGGGCAGGTGACCGGTTGGGGGCGCGCGGCGACGCGACCCAGCGCGGAGTTCCCCGCCGCCGCGTTCCACGACCGTGCTCCCGCCTAGCCGCTGCGATTTCGAATGCATGGGCTTTCGCTTCGAGCAACGCCAGAGCCGAGGCCGAACTCGATCGCTCCCTCCCTGGCTAGCCACGGGCTGTCGAAGTCGAGCGCCATCTCATGGGCGGCGGTGCCCGCAGGGTCTACACGTGGCGCTGGCCATCATGGCCCATGCCAATGCCAAATGCCGGTGGCCGGCGGGTCGAGTGGCTACGGCGGCTGCCGGCCTTGGACGCGTTACTATAGGCGGTGGTACTGATGGTAGGTGTGAGGAATACGGGCGAAAACCGAGTCAGCCGCGGTGGGTCATGGGCCAACAAGGCCAAGAATGTGTGTACGACGTAC
>JAHZJA010001305.1 GCA_022601155.1 Deltaproteobacteria bacterium
CCGCGCTCAGCACCTTGTGCGCGCTCGGGGCCGCTGCTTGTGTGTCTACGCCACAACGTGGCGACGCCAGGCGACCGGTGCCGGACGATTTCGAGGACAAGGCGTTCCAGGAGGCCCAGGAGCGGCTCGCGTCGGAGGCCTGGCAGAAGTTCTTGGACAACCGATCCGCCTACCTCGACCGGCTCGCGCAGCCGCTGGTGGCCTGCGCCGAGCACGTCACCAAGCGCTCACGGACGAAGTCGACGATGTGCTCGTCGAAAGACTGGCCTCGCCGCTTCCTCTCGGCCCATGCCCTCACCCGGGTTTGGCTCAAGACCGGCGATCGAGCGCACTCCGACGCTGCCCAGCGGGCTCTCAACCGCGAGGTCCTCGCCGCCGCTCGCAAGGACCTCGAACGCCAGGGGGTAGGGGAGGATCCGCATGCGTTCGTCTGGGTACTGATGGCCGCGAGCAACCGGCAGGACCTCCAGATGACCACGGCCGTCGACGAAGGCCTCGACGCGCTGGCCAACGACGTGGCCCGGGATCTCGACGCGTGGGTTCACGGCCTGGCCGACCACGAGCTGGCGCGTGGAATCATCATCGGCGAGAACGACAACGTGCCGTGGATCGTGCAGAACCTGTGGCAGTGGGCCCAGCAACGTGGGGACGAGGCGCTGGCCCAGCGGATGCGCCAGTTCACCACCAAGCACCTGCTCGACGAGCGCTACGACGCGTGGTGCTCCCCCCAACAGGACGCGTATCCAGAGCCGGAGGAGCTGTTTGCTCCCTCGTTGCACCGCGCGCTCGCCGTGCTCACGGTGGTTCCCGAACAGCACACCGATCACTGGGCTCGGGCCGCGTTCGAGGGTGGCACCGCACTCCGGCCGCTGATCGGTGCGACCTGGGGCACCCATGCCGCGCTCAACTTCTCGCGGAGCTGGGGGCTGTGGGCGATCTATCGCGCCATCGGGGATATCGACTACAAGCGCGCCTATTCCGAGCACATCATGGAGCAGATGGACCAGAGCAACTGGGAGCGCATCAATCCCCACGATGCCCCCGAGGTGGCGGAGTTCGGAATCCACGCCATCGAGCTGAGCTACGAGCTGTAGCCGTTGGTCCGAAGCCCTCAACGTGGCGAGCGTGACGTGGCACCGCCACGGACAGGCGGCGCCGCGGAGCGAGGACCATGGTCAGCCGATCCTCGAACTCGGCCCAGTCGCGAGGCCTCGGTTGAGGAAACGGTCGGGGCCGATGAGGCCTTGGCTGGGCGCGCAGCACCGGGTGGGAGCCATGCATGGATCGTCGTCGGCGTCTCCGCGCAGGCACGCCGCCACCTGATCTGAAGTGGACCGATTGCGGTCGTCATCTGCGGCGGCGACCCTGACCCGCCGTTGGTGGAGCCCTGGGCAGTTCGGTTCGAACGACGGGCGGCGGCGACCGATCTGTCGTCGGACGTTTGCGATCACACATCGTCATCCTCCCGGTGAATCCAGGGGCCCACGCGGCTGTCGGCCGAGCCGACTGCGGAGGTCGGATGGAGGCGTCGTCCGTTGGGGGCTGTGTGCGTGAAGCTGCAACCCTGCGAAGCCCGCAACTCTGGCTCTTGGCCTCGATCCTCGCCGTAGCCTGTGGCGGCGCGTCTACCCCCGACCCGGACCGCCAGGTGGCGCCAACGCTCTCCGTGGCCGATGTCGGCGCCGTCACCGATACTGCGTCGCAAGAGCAAGACCCCGCAGTCTCCGACCAACCGCAGCAAGCGTCGGAAGACGTCCGGCCCGGGCATGTGGCGGTGGCTGTGCCGACCGAGGAGGTCGCCCTCGTGCAGGCCGAGCCACCCGCCGTTGCGACCGCGCGTGGAGACACTCACAAGGTCCCGCGAGAAGTCTTCCTGTCCTCCGAGCAGGTGCTCGCGACGCTCGAGGCCGTGCTCGCGGGAGAGGATGCGCCGCGTGATCCCATGTGGAGATGGCGGGCCGGGGCGACCATCGATCGGGACCCGAAGCTGCCGGACGAGATCGCCGATCGAATCACTGCGCCAAAGAGCAACGCCGCGGGCCGAGAGCTGGGCGTCATGATCCTCGTCGCACACGGGAACGCGCAGGCTGCGGTGCGACGGGTTCTGAGTGACCCGCACGTGCGTGCGGACCCGCAGTACTACGCGTACCTGGTTCAACTGTTGTCCATGCCGAGGCCACAGGCGCAGACGGTGGAGCTGGTGTTCGCGTCGCGCAGCAGCGAAGACATGATCGTCCGCCGGATCGCGACGCAGGTCCTCGGTGGCCAGATAGGAACGCTGCACGCCGTCGGCCAAACCGCTGCGGCCACGAAGCTGGCCAAGCGGCTGCAGGCGGAGTTCAAGGCGACGTCGGATGTATCGGAGCGGGCCTCGATCCTCCAGGCGATAGGCTATGGCGGCCTCCCCAAGACTCGGGCGTTCATCCGTGCCTTCGCGCGTTCGAAGCACGCAGCGCTACGGATCGCGGCTGCCAAGGGCATGCTCCTGGACGACACGACCAAGGCGATGAAGCTGCTGCTGGCGCTGAGTGTCGACGCCGACCCCGAGGTCCAGTCGGCGGCCGTGGAGTCACTGCACGCTCACACGCTCACCCCCGCGCAGCAACGCACGCTGCACCGCTCGATCATGTCGGACCGACTCGCGCCCAAGAACGACGGCGTTTTGGTGCACCTCATCGACAAGCGCCTGTCGGGTGCCGCCCGGACACAAGCGCTCGAGCACTTGCTCGCTCGTCACAGCGACGGGGGTTGGGTGAAGGGCCACATCGACAACGCCCTCGCGCGCTGAAGGGGGAGGCGCCTGTTCCCGGGCGGGGGGCGTCGCCTGCTCGCTCGCCGCGTTGGTGAGGGTGAAGGCGAGTCGACAACGCTCTCGCACGCCCCGAGCGCGGCGATGCTGCCACGGGTAGAGCACCCACGGCTCAGAAGCAGCACCAGTCGATCTGCTCGTGTTGGAGTTGGATATACGGCTGTGTCCAGCTCGCAGACACGTCGCTCCAGGCGGTTTCGCCGTGGAAGGTGCTCGGCCCGGACTCTGTCTGGAGCGTGTACGACAGGCCGATGTGGCAGTTGTTGCTCGGAGCCGGTGGGGCGCAGAACGAGCCGCTGGCCGAGACCTGCAGCGGGATGGGCTCGAGTCCACTGCATGAGACGACGGCGGTCGCCGACGAGAAATCGGGGTTCTGCCCGCAGTGGCCCCACTGGTCGTGGTGCTCGGGATCGGTCGCATCGCAGTTGGGCCAGATCTCCGCGGAGTCGCAGCACCCGGCGGGAATGTGCAGGCCGGTGATGGCGGCGTTGGCCCCGAACTCGCATGGGTCGAACGCGTATGTTCGACCGCGGCGCAGGCAGCTGTCGTCGCCCATGGGCTCGGGGACGACCGCCTGTCCGCCCACGACCGACACAGTGTTCGAGCCAGCCAGCGTCGCATCGACGCAGCCCTCACAGTCGGCAGCGCGCTGGTACAGGGCCAGGTGCAGGTGGGGAGTCCCGCCCGTATTGCCCGTGGCGCCCAGCTGCCCCAGCGCGTACCCCTGGGGCACGGTCGCGCCCGGCTGTACCGACACCGATTCCAGATGCGAGTACAGCGAGTAGTAGAGCACGTTGTGGTCGTCGACACCGGGACACGGCAGATTCGTGGTGGGGTCGCAGTGCGCCATGATCACGCGCCGCCCCAGGCCCGTGAAGCTCGGCCACCCGGCGGCCTGTGCCGTCGCGAGCTCCTCCGCCGAGGGATTGTCGACGTGTCGCACCACGCCCGTCGCGGCCGCAGTGACGGTGACGCCAGTCGGATCACCTTCGACCACGGGCTGTAGATCGAGCGCATACTCGTCGTTGGACTGGCTGGTCCGCACCACGCCTCGATGCAGGTGCCACGACCAGCGGCCGTAGCCCTGAAGCACGTCGATCTCGACGCCGGCTGGGAACGGCCACGCGAGGTCGAGCTCCTCGGGGTGTACCGCTCCGGGCAGCGTCGCGCTCACGGTCGGGTTGGCGCTGTCGGGGTCGCAGTCGAAGTCGTCGTCGGAACGACAGCCGTCTTCGGAGCCACTGGGCGCGACCACGCACGCCGAGGGGTTGCAGTTGGGCTCGTTGGGGGCGCATGCGGTGCAGCACTGCTGCTCGCAGGCTTCGCCGGCTTGGCGCTGGGTCAGTGTGTCGTCGAC
>JAHZJA010001306.1 GCA_022601155.1 Deltaproteobacteria bacterium
CATCGAAGCGGTCCTGCGCGAGATCCTGCAAGCCAACCCGGCTCAGGTGCAGCAGTTCAAGGCGGGCAAGACCAAGGTGCGGGGGTTCTTCGTCGGCCAGGTCATGAAGCAGATGCGTGGGCAGGCCAACCCCAAGGTCGTCAACACACTGCTCGACACCCTGCTCACCGAGGACTGAGCCCGGCACCACGGCGGGCCGGCCACGCTACATCGAGGCTCTGCGGGTCGGCGCCTCCTGCGAGGGCGCCTGGTGACCGTCCCGCGACTGCTGCTCGAACCATCGCCCCAGCGAGCGCCGTGCGCGATGGAGCCGAACCCGCGCGCTGCCCTCGGAGATCTCGAAGACCTCCGCCAGCTGTCGACACGACAACGATTCCCAGTAGAACAGCTCGAGCATCGCCTGCTGCTCGACCGGTAGCTGACGCAGCGCATCCCGCAGTCGTCCCCCCCGCTGCTCGTTGGCGATGCGTCGTGTAATCGACGTGCCCAGGTCCACCAGCGAGGTCACCCCGAAATCGACCGGGGTCCGGTTGCGCCGCAGGTGCCCGTACAGCTGGTAGCGCGCCACGCTGAACAGATAGGTGCGAAAGCTCGACCGTCCTTCGAAGCGCTCACGCCCCTCCACACAGGCGAGAAACGTGGCCTGCACGAGGTCTTCGCTGTCGCTCACCTTGTTGCGAAAAAACCGCGATACCGCGGGAAAGTGGCGGTGAAACAGCTGATTGCCGGCCGCGCGATCACCCGCACGCCAAGCCATGAGGAGCTCGGGACTCGTCGCCATGGAGGACTCGTACGAGGGAGTCGATGCCCCAACCCCGCTCCTGGTTCACGGCGCGGGCATTTGGTCCTCTCACCGCGTACGCTGGATCAAGTCGGCTCCCTCCCGGGGACCTCCGCCAATGCCTAGCACCGATGTGTTGATCCAGCGCGCCTTCGCGGAAGGTCGCTCGTGTCCCGATGTCGATGCGCCCGACGCCTCGGTGATCGCCCGGCGGCTGTTCGGGAGCTTCGTCGCGCCCACGTACGTGGACCGGTTCGAGCTGGGGGCCCGCTTGGGGGTGGGGGGCATGGGCGAGGTGCGCTGGGCCTTCGACCCTCGGCTGCAGCGACCGGTCGCGCTCAAGCTCCTGCACGTACGCACGGCCACTGGAGCCCCCGCGGCTCGGCTGGCCCGAGAGGCCTGCGCGATGGCTCGGCTCACGCATCCCAATGTCGTGCCGATCTACGACGCCGGCGTGACCGATGGTCAGCCCTGGCTGGCCATGGAGCTCATCCGCGGACAGACCTTCGCGGCATGGCTCGACCTCGCCCCCTCGCCGCATGCCTTGCTGGAGGTCATCGTGGCCATCGGCCAGGGCCTGGCCGCGATCCACGGCGCCGGCCTGGTCCATCGCGACATCAAGCCCAGCAACGTGTTGATCGACCATCGCGGCGTCCCGCGGGTCACCGACTTCGGCATCGCGCGGCTCGACGAGGCGACCACTGCGGCCAACGCCGGGCTCACCACCCTGCCTCGCCTCCCCGTGGGACCACGCCCGCGGGGCGCATGCATGCCGACGCGCGAGGGCATGCCGCGCGTGACCGCGACGGGCGTGGGGGTGGGCACGCCTGGCTACGTCTCACCCGAACAGTCGGCAGGCGGCGCGCCTTCGGCCGTCGCCGATCAATACAGCTACTGCGTGATGGCGCTCGAAGCCCTCCACCGCGTGCGCGGTGACGCCACGAGCCGAGCCCAGCGAAGGATCGAGCGGGTATTCGAGCGAGGACTCCGCCCCAACGCAGCCCAACGCTGGCCCACCATGGACGGCCTGCTGCGGGCGCTGCACCGAGCCCGGCGCCCTCCCGTGCGCGCCGCCGTCGGCGTGATGGTCTCCGCGCTCGCCATCGGGGCCGGGCTCGCCAACCCGATGGCCGCCGCCCCGCCGCCGCCCGTTCACGAGGCTCCCGTCGCCGCGATCGCGTCCGACCCGGTCATCGACGCCGCACTCTCCAATCAGATCGCAAGGGCCGCGTCGCTGGAGGCGGAAGGTCAATTCGAACGAGCCCGGCAAGCGCTGGCTCATCCTCCTGCTGGTGGCGCGCTCGCCCTCGTACTGGAGCATCGCCTCCGGCGTGGTCGGCTCGACGTGGCCGTGGGTGCCTTCGCTGATGCGGCCTCCGAACTCGAGACGCTGTACTTCGAGGCCCTCGAGGTCGGGCACGACGACATCGCAGCCCGGGCGGCCACGACGCTCGTCGACCTGTACGGGCTGCGCTGGGGCCGTCTCGACGACGCGCTGCGATGGTCTCGCGACGCGCAGGCGGTGCTCGCCCGCGCCGAGCTGGGCCTGGCCGCTCGCGTGGAGTTCGAGACCGTCACCGTCAGCGTCCTCGCAGCGGCGGGGCAGCTGCACGCGGCCTACGATCGGGCCCGGCGCAACCGGGCCTCACTGCCCGCCCAAGCCGACGCGGAGCTCATCGTTCGTACCGACAACGCGCTGCTCGTGGTGCTCGATCGGCTCGAGCATCACCAAGAGGCCCTCGCCGTCGCCACCGCAATTGTCTCGCGCGAGTCCAGCCTGCACACGGCCCCGCATCCCCACCTCGACGTCGCGCAGATGAACCTGGGTGCGATGCTCATCGAGCGTGGAGACCCGATCGCCGCGCGCGAGTTCCTCCTCAGCGCCTTCGCCAGCCGTCGGCGCCGACGCGGCCCCGACAACCCCGAGGCCGCCTCCCTGATGTCGGCGCTGGGCAACACGTTCGTCCTCACCCAGGACTATGAGCAGGCCGACGACTGGTACGCCCAGGCCCTGGCCGTGCTCGACCGGACCCACGCCTCCGCGGCACGGCGCGTCGACCTGTTCATCAATCGCGGAACCCTGGCGCGGGCGCAGGGGAATCTGGGTGACGCACAGCGCTGGTACCTCGACGCCCTCGATGCAGCGCAAAGCGCCTTGACCCCCGACCATCCGCACCAGGGTTGGATCGCGCTGCTGCTGGGTCACACCCATCGCGATGCGGGCCGCCCCGAGACCGCCCACGGCTACTACCGGAGAGCCTTCGACGTGCTCGACGACGAGCGCATGCCCGCGGGGTTGCGCGTCGACGCCATCGCCTCGTACGGGATGTCGATGGGGCACACCCCCGCCCGGCGAGCCGACGCTCGTCGA
>JAHZJA010001307.1 GCA_022601155.1 Deltaproteobacteria bacterium
AGTCGAAGATCTGCACCACGTAGGGGCTGCGCAGCCCTGCCGCGGACCTCGCCTCGCGGACGAAGCGTTCCCGGGCCCGCGGATTGTCGAGCAGCTGCGGCTTGATGAGCTTGACCGCGACGGTCGTCCCCAGCTGGGTATGCTCGGCTTCCCACACCGAGCCCATGCCGCCGCTGCCGAGCTGCCGGACGAGTCGATAGCGGTCGGCGAGCACCGAGCCCGCCCTCGGGGCGGTACCGCGGAGCTCGGCGTGGTCGCCCGATTGCGCGCTGGGGTCGACGTTGGCCACGGGCGGGTCTCGCGTTGCAGCGCTCACGGGTTGACGGCCAGTCCGTTGAGCCAGCGAATGCCGTTGCGGCCTCCGGCGACGACGTCGTCGACGCCATCACCATCGATGTCACCGATGACGGCGAGCACCTGTCCGCCCGGTGGGCTCAGCGGGAGTCGCCCGCCGCGAACGACGGCCAGCTCTTCGAGGCCGCGAGCATCGGCCGTGCTGGGGTCGAATGGATCCACCGTCCAGGAAAACAGCGCCCGCCTCGACACGAGCAGCACATCCATCGCGTGGGGGGCCACCGAAGCGGTGCGATCGGTCGGGCCGGAGAACGCCGCAAAGGCGCGCAGGTGGACCGTGCAGTCGCCCGAGTCGTCGTCGCACACCGACAGCACGGGGTCGGGGATGGTGCTCAGATGGCGCCCTTCGACGTCGAGCGTCCCATCACCGCGATTGTCGAAGGCGGCCAGCCGCGGTGGTTGTTCGGCGGTGAGCATCCACAGATCGAGGTCCCCATCGCCGTCGAGGTCGCGGCGTTGGGGCAGCGACACGGGCATGTCATCGCCGGGCCAGCGCGGTCCCGCGTACGCTTCGGGGAGGGCTGGGCTGCGAACGGGCGGCCCAAAGGCGGGGCCATCGTCGTCCTGGACGTGAAGGGTGCGCACGATGCCATCGGCGCCGACGATCACCAGCTCGTCGGTGCCGTTGCCGTCGAGGTCGAGCGCCACCCCGCGGGATGCCCCGGCCAGCGCGGGGTCGAGCTGCAGGGGCGTGGTGGCCGAGTTGCGCGTGGACGCGTCGAAGAAAGTCTCGCTGCCGCGCACGAGCAATTGAACCGCGACGTCGCCCGATGGGCTCTCCCCGATCACGGCTAGCCCCACCTCGTCGGCATGGGTCGGGTCGAATCGGCCGACCACGAAGCTGCGAGGGACGACGTCGAGGTCGAGCTTCACCGTGCTGCGGAGCTGCCCGCTGGGGCTCGCGGAGAGCCGGGTGAGCCTGCGGTTGTTCTCGTCCGCGTCTTCGGAGACCACGGCCAGGGTGCGAGCACCGGCTTGGACGTGCGCGTCGATGATGCGCTCGAAGTCCGAGACGCGCTCGACCTGCTGGTGAGCCGCGGACACCACCAACAGCTCGTCGGCTTGCTCGGTCCCCGAGCGGCGGAGCACGACCTCGTCGGCGGCATCCCCATCGATGTCGCCGCTCGACAGCAGCGTGGGGGCGCCGGGCAGGGGAACGACCCTTGCCGACCACAGTGCGCTCCCCGGATTCTCGATGATGAGCAGGTCGCCCGGGGCCGGCGGGGCCGCTCCCCATTGCTCGCTGGCGAAGAAGGGATCGTCGATGTCGCGGGCCAGCACCGCCAGCTCGATCTGCCCGTCCCCATCGTGGTCGAGGACGCTGGCTGCGGTCGCCAGGTAGCCGGGGGCGGCCTGGGGACCCACGTCGCACCGATAGCTCGGCACGTCGCACGTGCCGCAGCCCGGGGTGGTGCAGCTGCGGATCCACGTGGATCGAGTCAGGAAATCGGGCAGGCCATCGGCATTGTAGTCGCCGATCCCGATGACGCCGAGCGAGACGCCCGGGTCGGCGACGAACCCCACGCCGCCGTCGAGCTGCCCGTCGCCATCGGCGCTGGGCAGCGTCGCGGCTTGGGAGTGGAAGCTGCCGTCACCGACCGCAAAGGCCACGTGGGTTCGGCCGGCATCGGTGGTGAGCACCAGGTCGTCGAGGCCGTCGCCGTTGGCATCACCCATGACCAGGCCATCACCAAGGCGAGTGCCGGGGGGAACGGCGGGCAGCTGCAGCGGCACACTGGTCCACCCGGGGCCGATCCCATCACAGAGGTTGGTCGCGTACAGCTGCGATTGATCTCGGTAGCCGTGCAGCATCACGGGGCAGGCTCGCGACGCCAGGTGCTCTCGTGCTTCGGCCAGCGGGGCGGCGATCGGCTGCCCGAACACGGGGCCCAGCAGGTCCTCGGGAGGCCCCGCTGCCTCGAGCTCGAGCTCGACTGACGAGGGCTCGGGCTGCCAGATCCCGCCCTCCTGGAACCCGAACAGCAAGGGCGTGGCCGCATCGGGCGGCACGTCGGGCGGAGGCGTGAAGGAAGCCAGGCGCACGGGCCCGGGGTCGACCTTGGTCGGACCCTGCATCAGGACTTCGCGGAAGCTCCCGTCGTCCTCCAGCACCGAGACGACCGCTTGGCGCTCGCTCGGACTGGCGTCGGCGGGAGGTGGCGACAGGCGGTTGCGCTGCGCCAACAGGTGGTACGGCCCACCCGGGTGTAGCCGCGCCAGCTCGGGAAACTCCCCCACGGGAGCGGCCGAGGCCGGGACCACCTCGTCATCGTCGACCGCGAACACCCGGATGACCGCGTCGGCCTGGTCGCCATCGACCAGCTCCACCGCCACGATCTCCGGACGCCCGTCCCCGATGATGTCGAGCAGCTCCACCTGGGCGACGGGGGCCGTGGTGACGTCGGTCGAGAGGGTTTCGAATGCGCTGCAGCTCGGGCCGCTCTCGTAGCCGAGGCAGGGCCGTCGGCAGATCGTGTCGAGGCCGCAGCGGTACCCCTGTGGGCACGCCTGATCCGTGCAGATGAAGCGGCAGGCATTGATCCCGGAGCCCACCGCGCCGCAGCCCACGTTGTCGGCGGCGGGCTCGCAGTCCTCCCCCGCGACGGGCTCGACGATACCGTTGCCGCATTCCTGCAGGCCCGGGGGGTCGATCGTCTGGCATCCGGCGACGAGCGCGGCCAATCCGAGCGCGGCCGCGCGCCCACGGGCGCGGCGATCCGCTGCAGGCCCGACGACGGATCGACCATGTCTTCGTCGGGGCACCGGGTCGAGCATGCGTGACCGGTCGAAATCGGGTCAACGTGGGCGCTCAGCGTCGCGCGGTGGTGGCGCGATCGGGGCCCGCAAAGAAAAAGCGCCCCGCCGAGGATCGATCGAGCGGCGGGTGGTTACCCGGTCATTGCAGGCCGCACCGTCCCTCTGCCGACCTGCCGGAATCGCTCGCCCATGGCCTCCTACGATACTTTTCTACGGTCTTGCGCAATCGTCGCCGCCACCCTCGCGGTGGGCTGCGTCGCTCCACCCACCGACGACGAAACGATCGAAGCCCTCGATCCCGATGACGAAGTCGAGACCGAGCCGGAGGATGAGCCCGACGATGCCGAGCAACCCTCGGAGCCCAGCGAGCCCGCAGCGGAGCCGCTGCCACCGCGGGCGGGGGCGCTGCACGGCACGTGTCCGACCGACGATGCCGGAGCGGGCTGCCACGAGGGCGGGCAGGCGGGCATCCAGTTTTGCGACCAGGGGCAGTGGGGCGCGTGCCTCATGGAGACCGAGTGTGCGCCGGGCGATGTGCAGGTGACCGACTGCCCGGTCTTCGGCCCCACCGAGCTCCAGTGCATGCTCGACGGGGGAATCCCCGCGTGGGAGGACTGTGGCTTCACGCCGCTGGTGCTGTCGTTCGATGGACGGGAGCCGACCTTCGATGCGGGGACGCAGGCGTTCGAGCTGAGCGACGGCTCCAACGCCTGCCTCGCGCGGCAGTGGCCGGGGGCACAGACCCCGTGGCTCGCGATCGATCTGGACGGCAGCGGTGCCATCGAGAACGGGGGAGAGTTGTTCGGGAGCGCCACGCCGACCGCGGACGGCCACCGCCCCAAGGATGGCTTCGAAGCCCTGGCCCAGTTCGACGATGATGGCGACGGGCGGATCACCAAGCACGACGAGGTGTGGACGACGCTGCTGTTGTGGAGTGACCACGATCGCGACCGCGTGTCCTCGGGCTGGGAGTTGCTGCCCGTGGAGCACTCGGGCCTCACCGCCATCGAGCTTGGCCACACCGTCGAGCGCCGCTGCGACGACGGGGGCAACTGCGGCATCGAGCGCAGCCACTTTGCGTTCATGGGCCACGACCAGGCATCGCGCACGGGGGCCGTGATCGATGTGCACATCCCCTGCGACTGACAGCGGTTGAACCTGTCCTCGCCCCCACAGCCCAACGCGCCCGAAATTCCAACCTTCCCAACGTGAGGCGCTTGGGCCCTGCGAGCGACGGTCGCCGCACGGGCCGGATCCACGAACTCTGACAAGCCGTACCCATCATGAAGCTCTGTACCCATTGTGAACGACACATTCTGGTCGCCGAACCGCGGTGCCCCTTCTGCGGGGCGAGGTTTGCCAACGCGCCTTCGGCTCTGACCCGCTGCCGCCAGGTGGTGATGATCGGCCTGACGGTCGCGCTGGGGACGACCGCCTGCGGGGTGGTCGATCCAGCCGACACGGGCGCATCGAACGTGGACTCGAGCGGAACTGCGGCGGCGATGACGACGACCGA
>JAHZJA010001308.1 GCA_022601155.1 Deltaproteobacteria bacterium
CGAGGACTGCGACGACATGGGCGAGTCGGTCAGCTGCGACGACGACTGCACCGCCGTCGAGTGCGGCGACGGGACCCACAACACCAACGCCGGGGAGCAGTGCGACGACGGCAACACCGAAGACGGGGACGGTTGCTCGGCAGACTGCTCGAGGGAGAGCGATCCCACGACCGGGGGCGCGGACTCGACCGGCGCTGGTGACTCGACCGGAGGCGCGGACTCGACCGGCGACGGCAGCTCTACCCGCGGCGGCCAACAGAGCACCAGCTCTGGCCCTGGCCCCGCCACCACGACTGTCGGCTCGTCGGGTGACGACGGGACGCGCGGCGGCTCGGACGACGACGGTGGAGGCGCAGTCTCGAGCGACGACGGCTGTCGCTGCATCAGCGCAGGACGCCGCTCGGGTTCCTCTGCGTGGTCGTTGTTCGGACTGCTGGGTCTGGTGTCGCTTCGTCGCCGTCGCCGGATGCCCGCCGGCCACGCCATTGGATCTCGATCGACCCGGCGCAATCGAGCACTGGGTGCCCCCTAAAATCCGGCGCGGGATTGTTGTGTAGCACGCGGACCCAGATGTTGCGGTTGCCCCCCACCACGCGCTCGGAGCCGACGATCGCCACGCGAGTCTCGTCGTCACTGACGGCCACGGCTTGGGCCCGGTCGTTGTCCATGGCTTCGTCATTGCCATACGAGTGACTCCACCAAAGCCCGCTCGTCGACGAGGTGTCCGTCGATGAGCTGTCCGTCGTCAGCGAGCCCGTGTTCGTCCCGCTCGACGAGCCCGAACCGCTCGCGAGACCTCCGTAGCAGCCCGTGGCCAGCAACGCCCACCAGACCGTAGACGACGCGCGCCTCATGCTCATGTGGAAGCCCCCGTCTGCTCCGCGGGCACGAGGAGCGCACGGATCGCGCAGGCGAGACCCGTGCCACCGCGCCGATCGTCGGCGGCTCCCGCGAATCCCGTCCCCGGAACACCACGTGTCGCCGATCTTCGCCTTCATTGGGTGACCCTGGAGAGATGCAACCCCGGCTCACGGGTATTCACATCGGTCGACGATTTCTTCCCACAGCGGTCCTCCGCCAATGCCTCTGCCAAAAAGCCCTCGATGTGCGTGACTGGCGCTGAATCTCGTGCGGCGCATGGTCTCGGTGCGGATGAACTACCGACGGCAGGCATTCTCGTGCCTCGTTCTGACGAGAGACTAGGTTGTACTGGCCGTGGTTCGTGGTCGCCCACCAGGCCATGCCGAATGCAACCCCTGTGTGCTCTTCCCCTGCGGAGGGGCAGGCCAACCCCGGCGCCCGGCGCCCGAGCATGACCCTCATGGGCCAGTGTCGGTCGAAAGACCATCGGTTGCATGACTGACCGTCCCGAGTGTGGCACTGGAGTCCGGTGCGCGCTCGGTCTGCCGGCGAGGCCCCTCGGGTCTTCATCAGCTACAGCCACGACTCGGACAAGCACCGCGAGGACGTGGCTGCGTTCGTCGGACGGCTGCGCGGCGATGGGGTCGAGGTGGCCTTTGACCAAGACGAAGTCGACGAACCCGTTCGGGGCTGGCTTGGGTGGTGCGACGATCAGATCGAGGGGGCTGACTACGTCCTCGCGGTCTGCACCCCAAAGTACCGTCGTCGGTTCGAGCGGCGCGATCCTCCGGCGACTGGCCGCGGCGCGACGTGGGAAGGCGAGCGGCTGCGCAAAACACTGTATGACGCGGGTGGCCGAAACTTCGGCATCGTTCCGGTTATGCTCCCCGGGGCCGCCGCCGACACCGTTCCCGATCGTCTCCGCCGAACCCGACGCTACGACACCGCCGCGGACTACGACGCGTTGGTCGCCTTGCTCCGGGAGCCCGAGCGTCTCGTTGCCCTGGGCTCGGAGCAGCCTTGGGAGTTGCCCACTGAGGTCGGCGAGCTCGTGTTCGATGGCATCGAGACCCTGCCGGTTGAGCCGCTCCCGAGCCAGCTGCTCAACCCGTGCTACGGGGTGGTGCCATTCTCGAGGGAGGCGCGTCGTCAAGAGCTGGAGCTACTGTCGAGCTGGTGTGGTGGCGCGGGCGTCCGGGTCCGTCTGTTCCACGGACCGGGTGGTGCAGGCAAGACGCGGCTGTTCCGAGAGTGGTGCGCCGAGCGACGCAACGACACCTGGCTCGCGGGGTTCTTACCCATGGACACTACGGAGAGCGACCTGGAGGCGTTGCTCGACGACCCGCGCCCGACCCTGTTGGTGGTCGACTACGCCGAATCGAGACCGGTCGAGCCCCTGCTCGTCGCAGCCGGGTTGCAGCGGAAAGCCGGGCGCAACAACCCCCTACGCATCGCCCTCGTCGCCCGAACGTGTGGCGATTGGTGGTCGGCGTTGTCGAGCAGCACCCACGACCGAAGCACTCTTTTGAGTCACGACCCGCCTGTGAACCTGTCGGTGCTCTCGGCCGGAGCAGAGGTCCGCCGAGGGTTGTTCGAGCAAGCGCATCGAGAGTTCGCGGACCGACGAGGGATTGATGCTTCGCCGCCCCCGCTGGACCTGGACGACGAGCGGTTCGAGCGCATCCTGTACGTACACGCCGCGGCCCTCGACCTCGTCGAACGGGCGCGGCGTGGGGACCAAGCCCCGCAGCTCCCCTCGCCCGCGAAGCTGTTGAAGAGCGTGCTCGACCACGAGGAGCGCTTCTGGTTGACGCGGTGGGTCCTTCCGAACGTGCGTCGAGGTGAGGCCGAGCGGCGATTTCGGCGGGCCGCTCGCAGAACCGTCGCGGGCTTGACGATGAGGGGTGGGGTCCCCGATGCCACGGCCGCGCAGACGTTGTTGGAGAACACCGACGCGCCCGCGTGCGCGGACGATACGACGCCGCACGAGACGTTCGCGATGGTGCTTCGCGACATCTACCCGGGTCGCGAAGAGCACGGGGGCTCGGCTCCGGAGCGAGAGGCGGAGTTCCTGGCGCCGTTGGAGCCGGACCTGTTGGGAGAGGCGCTGGTGGCGGGAGTCTTGGAGGCGGAACCGGAGGGCTACGTGCAAGGGGTGTTCGTGGGGGCCTCATCCGCGGAGTGGGAGAGCGGGTTCAGGATGCTTGGCCGGGTGATGCAGGCATCGCGAGAGCCAGCAGCAACGGTGACCGAGCAGCTCCTTTCGGAAGGGTTGCAGCAGCGGGCGGTGCCAGCGGTGAGGGCGGCGTTGGCCATGAGCAGGACAGAAGTCTTCAGCGGACTGGCGACGAAGGTCGTGTCGATGTTGACGGCACGATGCCCACCCTCCCTTGCCGGCAGCATTGAGCGGGCGCTGCAGGGGAGAACTCTGTCGTTGGTGAAGCTCCAGGTATGGGCATACCGACAGCTGCTCCCCGAGGCCGTCGGGACACAGCGAGCCGAACTACTCAACAACCTCGGCGTTCGGCTCGACGAGCTGGGGCAGCGAGAGGAGGCGCTGGGGTTACTGGCCGAAAGCGTGGCCATTCGCCGGGAGCAGGCACAGTTTAGGTCCGAGATCTTGCTCCACCACCTGGCGGAAGGCCTCAACAATCTCGGCGGTCTCCACAGGGAGCTGGGGCGGAGTGAGGAAGCGCTGGCGTCGACGGCAGAGGCTGTCGACATTCGGCGGGAGCTAGCACGGGCAAAGCCCGAGGTTTTTCGTCCTCACCTCGCTCTGAGCCTCAACAACCTCGGGACGATGCAGGGCGCGCATGGGCACGAGTTGGATGCACTGGCTTCGACGGCAGAAGCGGTCGCGATCTATCGCGAGCTCGCGCAGCAGCAGCCCGATGTATTTCTCCCTCTCCTGGCAATGGGCCTCAACGGCCTCAGCAACAGATACAGCAACCTTGGCCAGGCACAGGAGTCGATGGCTGCCGCGGAGGAGGCGGTGAACACGTACCGAGAGCTCGCACGGGAGCGGCCCGACCAGTTTCTCTCGGACTTGGCCGGCAGCCTCAACAACCTCGGCATGGCCCGCAGGGACCTCGGGCAGAACGAGGCGGCACTATCGTCGACCACCGAGGCGATTGCAGCGTACCGGGAGCTTGCGCGGGAGCGGCCCGACGCGTTCCTCCCCGACCTCGCCAGGAGTTTTGCAGCACGCGGCTCCGTCTTCAGTGCACAGGGCCTCCATCAAGAGGCCCTCGACGATTTCGCAGCGGGGTTGCGGGCCCTCCGGCCCTTGTTCGACAGGCAGCCCGAAGCGTCTCTACGACTCGTAGCGTTACTCGGAGGCGGTGTGGCCCGTGCTTGCCAAGAAGGTGGACTGGCGATGCCCGAGGACCTTGCTCCGTTGTTCGTTCGGCGGTCGTAGCCGAAGTATCCCGCTCCAGCTGGCGTCCTTCGGCAAGCGGGCCCGTACCATCCGCAAGCACCGTGGTGCATCCTCGCCTAGGGCGAAGGGCGGCCTCGACAATGGCCGAGTCGAGGGATTCGACGGGAAGGCTCGCGTGGTCACTCGGCGCGCCTTCGGCTCTCCACTGCGCCATGAGCCTGATCGCGATACTCTTCCCTGTGTTGCGGTGGAATCCACCGACGTCCTATCAAAACGTGGGGAGAGCCCTCAATCGCCCGGGCACTCGAATGCCGCGACCTCGGTGCAGTCGGTGTACCAACTGCCCGTGTGGGCGCAGGACCACGAGGGGTTGTCCAGACAGTCCTGGAAGAACGCAGGTTCCCGGAGCGTGCATTGATACACCGGGTAGAGCGTCTCATATTCGAATTTGTAGTCGATGAGCAACTGTTGAGTTTCGACCGTTCCGTTGGAGGAGAACAACAGAGTCCCCTCGGTGCTCGTGTAGTCGGGCGATCCACCGCGATCGTAGCTATACTCGAAGTGGGTGTTGGGTGGCAGCGAGCCGATGTCGCGCATCATCTCCAGCAAGCACATCGGACCGTCGCTCCACTCTCCGTACGGAAGATCTTCGCAGCCGCTGTGGGATGTGCACCCGAAGTAACCGAAACCGCAGGGCTCATCGAGCTCACACGCGAATGCGCCTTCGTCCGGGGCCTCGCCGTCGCTCTCCGTCGCGCCATCGTCCTCGGTCATGGCCTCCGTGGACACTCCGCCGGGGTCGTCCAGCGTCGTTCCGACGCCGGTATCTACACCGCCCGGACCAGTCGTCGACGACGAGGGGCCATCACCCGCGGCATCGGTATCGGCGGCCCCTGTCTCCGCCGCGTCGTCGGCCGGAGCAGTGCAGGCCGTTGCGGCAAGCCCGAGCAGAGCCAGACCTATCGATCGCGCGATACGGAGCGATGGGCCGCGCCGGACGGTAGGTTGGCAAGTCGCTACAATGGGAGAACTCAACGGGAAAGTCATCATTGGAAGATCTTCGGTAGTGCAAGTGTTCATGCTGCGTCGCCAGCACTTGCCATTCAAGTAAAGAGGGTCGCCTTGGGTCATGAGCCGGAGTGGGCCCGAGATACCCGATTCACCATCCTGACCTCGACGCCTTCTCCAGGCGCGACCCTCCTCGGGCAGACAGTCGTGCGGAGGTCAGGTTGGGCATGTCGGGGTCTCCGTCAGGCGGTCGCCCATCACGAACAGAGGGCTCTCGCCGGTGTGGTCGGCCGGCATCGAGGTGGGCCCAGCGACGCAGGGCGAAGTTTCGAGGTCGCTTCGTTCATGACAAGTCGTATTGATCTCGGGGAATGGCCGCCCGGTGGATCCACTTGTGTCGACCTACGGCACATCAATTGCTGCGCGCGAAGAAAAACCAAGCGAGGGGGCTTGGCGTCCAGCTCGAGTCACGGTGCGGGAGGTTTCGGCCGACCTTGCGTCGACCCCGCACGGCGGGCGCACCGCCCAGGCGCGGAGATCGGCACCCACGACCAGGACCGGCGAGCTTCGGTTGCGACTACTGGCCGCACGCCAACTGGAACGACTCCGCCGAGGCGTCGCGGTCCTGCGGTAGCGCCCCCCAGTTCATGCCGACGATGCCGATGCACGCGTCCGATAGATCGAACGGAGCAGGCGTGTGGGTGAGACCGGAACAACGCCATCCCTTCGACGTCTCGAAGCACGAGACGCCGCGATCTTCGCGAACCGACAGCCAGTGTCGCCTCCACCGCACGGCGGGCACGGTGCCACCGGTGCCCAGGTCTCCAAATGCCTGGCGTGGGCTTCATCCCGCAGCTTGCGCAGGTCACCTCGAGGCGCCATGCGGACAACCACCAGGTATGAACCATCCAGATTCGACCTCGCCCGCCGCCGAGCCCACCGAAGCCGAGCTGCCAACCCTCGACGACGACGCGCTGGAGGCCACCTGCGGAGGCGCCGAGCAAGACGGCGGAATCTCCTCCTACGATGACTGGAACGTAACCGGCGGCGCCTGATGCTGCCGAGTGCGCCTCGCCGACCCGAGCTGGCGATGGCGAGGCACACAACCGGTTCCCGGCTCCAGCGGCTTCCCGGACTGCGGGCGTCGCTGGGGCCGGGGACCACCGCCGTGGTTGCCGCATCACGGGGGAATCTCGTGTGGATGCGTCGTCGCCTCCCGATGCCTTCGGCGGGGACACGGCCCGGCACGGGTCGCGGGTGTCGGCGGCGTGCGACGAGATCGGCGTCGATGATGCGGTTGCTCGCGGGGTGGCCTGGGCCGATTCCGCAAGAGCCCGTGCTGGGCGCTTTCGAGGAGAGCCTGCTCGGTGTGGAGCTTTGCCGTCCGAGCAACGAGTCTTCAACCGGCGCATCTCCACTTGGCGTTCACGGCCGAGAACCGCTAGCGGGTCGACGCCTTCTATCGGGCGGCGCAAGAGGCGGATGGCCAAGGTCGTGGCGCGCCTGGCCTGCGTCCACATCTCACGCGAACCACTTATGCAGCGTTCGTCATTGGTCCGGACGGGCACAATGTCAAAGTGGTTCGCCACGAGCCCGAGGCCCAGGGCTCGGGCCAATGCCGATCACGTAGGGCCCGTACCCAAGCTTCGGTTCACGACGTGCCTTGCTTTCGCGCCGCTGTTAGGGATGGTGCCGAACGAGGAACAGCCCGCCTTGGATGTCGGTGATGGCGACCAGCCCGAACGAGAAGAACGGGTAGGCCGAAAATGCGCCGGTCAGCCCTTCCTCGTCGTCGGCAGGATAGGTGTCGAAGAGGGCGACTTGGGTGGCCTCGCCCTGCGCGACCTGGGATAGGTCGAGCACGACCATCCCCGCGTGGTAGTTCGCCAAGTAGGCG
>JAHZJA010001309.1 GCA_022601155.1 Deltaproteobacteria bacterium
GTCGACCACCATCTCGCGGCTGTCGGTGATGGAGGGACGAACGCTGGCCATCGCCACCTACAACACCAAGCTCGACGATGACTTCGAGATCGTCACCACCGACCCCGATGCTCGCAAGGAGATCGAGGACGGGATGAAATCGGTCGAGGCTCGTATCGAGCAGGACATGGACCCGTACCTCGCAGCGCGGCAGCTCGACACCGATGAGGTGATCGCACTCGATGAGCTCCGCGACTGGCTGCGGGTCCTCGTGGAGGCCTCGTACCAGAGCATCGGCTACCGACGGGTGAAGAACAGCCGGATCTGGTCGCTCCACGACCTCGATGTGCTGACCGGAGGCCCACGATGAAGCGTGATGCCGTGGATGGGCGGGTGTTCGTGCCCGAGTTGGTGGCGCAGGTCCATCGGGAGGGCTCCACCATCGAGCTGCGGTCGCCCGCGGTCGGTCTTTGGCGAGGCGCGCCGACGACCGGCCAGTTGGTGGTGCCCAGAGCGATGATCGGAGAGCTCGAGGTTCTCGGGGTACGGCACCGAGTGCGCGCCCCCGACGATGCAGCCGGACTGGTCCTGGAGGCCGCGGGCCCTCGCCTCGCGCGGCGACCGGTGGCCTACGGAGATGTGTTGCTGCAGCTGGATCCCGATGCCAGCCCCATCGCCGCGGATCTGGCTGCAACCAGCGCGGGGGCGGCGAGCGAGGCGGGTGGCGTGGCGTTTCGCAGCCCGCTGTCGGGTCGCTTCTACGCCCGTGCTGCTCCCGACAAGCCGCCGTTCGTGCAGGTGGGCGATGTCATCGAGACCGGTCGTACCGTCGCCCTGCTCGAGGTAATGAAGACGTTCAACCGCATCGCCTACGGCGGCGACGGCCTGCCTCCGCGCGCGCGCGTGCTGGGCCTGGGGCCCAACGACGAGGACGACGTCGAAGAGGGTGACGTGCTGCTGCGCATCGAGCCCGCCTGAGCGGCTCGGTGTCGCGGCGCCAACCTGCGCTCCCGCGGCGGGGGCATCCGTTCGTCCTGGGAGAGTGTCTGCGAGTCGGTGCTCGCGGGCGGTGGCTTTGGGCTGCGAGCGGGGGCGGGCTGGCCCTGTCTGACGCCAGACGACTACCCCGGACGTGCTCGTCGGCGAATTGAGCTCCGAGATCCTGGGAGTTGGACCTCGTCGCCGCCTGCGAGCACCGATTCGCAGACACCCTCCCACGACGATCCCTCGCCACCGCCCAACCGAGCCCGCCCTCCTGCCCCGACGGAGACACGCTCCTAGCGGACGACGTCGAGAATGGTGGCTCGCCCGGTGGGATCGGGCCCGACCTCCACCGCGGTCGCTCGCAGCTCCAGGCTCTTGGCCAGCTCGCGCAAGGCCGGGGCGTCGCGGTAGTGCAGCCGCCAGCCGAGCACATGGTCGAGCAGCCACGTGGTCGCAGGCTCGACACCGAGGTTCCCCAAGACCATCCGCCCCTGCGGTCGCAGGCGAGCGTAGAGCGAGCGGATCAACGCTCGCGCATCGGCATCCCGAAGACCCGCGAGCACGCCCGCGCCATAGATGAGGTCGTAGGGCACTTCGTCGGGATCGGCGGCCGGCATCCCCGTGGGCGGTCGACCCCCGACGTGGAGGTCGGCCGCGGGCCCCAGCCAGCGCTCTCGCCAGCCGGGCTCGCGCTCGGCCCGGGTGTGGCCATCGGTCTCGAGCAACGTCAGCTCGACCCGGCGCCCTCCCAGCAGCTGCACCTCGGTGAGCTCAGCCGCAGGACCGGGCTGGACGACGAGCACCCGCGCATCGGCACGGACCCGCAGCGCATCCCACAGGTCACCCAGCCACCGTGGCCGCGCCAAGATGGTGCGGACCAGCGGAAACCGGGGCCATGCGTAGCGCAAGAACCGGGCGTGCAGCGTGCTGTCGTCGAACTCCGCCGAGGAGAACAGCAGCGGCAGCGCGTGATCGTCGATCGCTCCGTGAGCCGGGGGCTCGGGGACCTGGCCGGGATGGATATCGGCGGCCAGGTGATGGCGCGCATGCAGGCGGGCGGCCTCGTGTTGTTCGGCGTCGAGCCCCGCCGACAGATCGTGCAGCCGACCCAGTGCCCCCAAGGCTCGGGGTGCCCACTGGGCGAAGAAGTCCGAGAACACGGCGCGCTCCTGGGCGGGCGACAGTCGCTCGCCCAGCGATCGGGTGGCCTGGTCGAGGAAGAAGCCGCTCCAGCGCAGCAGCTGACCGAACTCGGACACCGCCGCCCGCCAGTCGGCCGGCAGCGTGGCCGCGGCCGGGGTCGCGCCACCAGGATCGGCAGGGCTGCCGTCGCGAAGCGAGAGCCGACTGAGCTCCACGCTGCCGCCCATCAGTCGCAGCCCGGCACGGCGCGCGGTCCCGTCGAGCAAGTTGACGACCTCGGCCGGACCTTGGGCGACGACCGTGCCGCGTTGCTCGAGTCGAACCTCGTCGAGCCCCATACCGAGCCACAGCGGCAGCTCGGGCGGCAAGGCAATCCCGAGACCACCCGAGGACACGTCGATCACATTGCAGATCCCGAGGGGATCACCGCCGTGGAACAACCGACACCGCAGGGGCGCGGCGAGATCGGCTGCGGCCAATCGCATCGGCCGCTGGCGAAAAGCCAACGTGGCCACCGCCAGGTTCACGTCGGTACGGTGCCGCGGATGATGACGCTTGACCGCGACCGGAGCTCCATCTTCGGGACGTGGCACAACGAGCACGATACCCCCGTCGCCCGGCCGATGACGTGGATCCGAACACGAGCCGAGACGTCACGCCCGTGAGTCAGGGCGAGGCCAGGCGAGCGCGACGTGTCGCCGCAAGGGCGACATGGTCGCCTTCACGTGTCTCCGGTGCCTGGACCTCGGCTTCGGCGACCGCAGGAGTCGTCGAAACGCAGGTCTGAGGCGTTGCCGCTGGAGCTTCGGGCAACATCGAACCGGCTCCGATCGCGATCGCCACGCCAGCGAGCCATGCCGCCGAACGTCGACCGCGACGAGGGGCCACCGCGGACTCCAACGCGTCGAGTAGTGCGTCCATGTCGGGGAAGCGCTGACTTGGTTCGATCGACAACCCACGTCGTAGGACTCGGTACACACGGCGAGGGATTCCCCGACGTGGCCCCACCGGAGTTCCGGCGACCAGTGACCGCTGCAAGGAGGGCAGGTCGGTGCCGGGGAACGGACGGCGTCCGTACAGGCCTTCGAACAGCGCGACACAGAAGCTGAACTGATCACTGGCGGTGAGGACGGCGCCGCCACCGAACTGCTCGGGCGCCATGTAGGCCGGGGTGCCGATCACTGCCCCCGTGCAGGTGAGGTCGACGGCAATCGCTCCGCTCTCGGCATCGTCGAGCGTGGGCAGCAGCTCGGCCAACCCAGCACTGCGAGCCAGGCCGAAGTCCACGACGCGCGCCTGATCGTCCTCGTCGATGATGAGGTTGTCCGGCTTGAAATCGCGGTGCACGACTCCAGCACGATGGGCCGCCGACAGTCCTCGGCCCGCCTGGAGGAACACGCGAACGACCTCGCGCCACGAACGAGGACGCGACCGAAGCCAGCGTCGAAGGGTGCGTCCCTCGACCAGCTCCATGGCAATGAACAGGGCCCCGCCCTCATCGGTGCCGACCTCGTAGACCATCGTTACATGCGGGTGCCGCAGACGGGCGAGGGCCTGCGCTTCGCGAAGCATCCGCGACCGACCCTGA
>JAHZJA010001310.1 GCA_022601155.1 Deltaproteobacteria bacterium
CACAGGACCGGGCAGTCGGTCGCCGCGGCGCCGGAACAAAGGCCGTCCCAGTTCACCGAGCAACAGAACGGATCTGCAGCGCAGACGGTGGCCTCGCAGCCAGCGTCGGTACAGCCCGGCACTCCGCTCGGGCTCGGGTTGCAGCAGTCGCTGTCAGGACCGCCGCCGCCCGTGGTGGCTCCGGTCGTCGTCGCACCCATGCCGGTCGTCGATCCACCGGTCGCACCGCCGCACAGTCCACCGCAGTCGGTGGCAGCGATGCCGGCACAAAGGCCGTCCCAGTTCACCGAGCAACAGAACGGATCTGCAGCGCAGACCACGGCTTCACACGCTGCGTCCGTACAGCCCGGCACACCGCCTGGGCTCGGGTTGCAGCAGTCGCTGTCAGGTCCACCGCCGGCGGTCGTGCCGGTACCAGGATCCGTGTCGGAGCCGGTATCGGTCCCCGAGTCGGTACCCGTGGCTCCGCAGACGCCCGGGCAATCGGTCGCCGCTGCGCCAGCACACAGGCCATCCCAGTTCACCGAGCAACAGAACGGATCTGCACCGCAGACGATCGCTTCGCAGCCAGGGTCGAGACAACCCGGCACACCGCTCGGGCTGGGGTTACAGCAATCGCTGTCCGGTCCGCCGCCCGCGGTCGTGCCAGTCCCCGTGTCCGTGCCGGTATCGGTACCGGTGTCGGTCGCCCCGCCACACAGGGCCGGACAGTCGGTCTGAGCTGCACCCGAGCAAAGGCCGTCCCAGTTCACGCTGCAGCAGAACGGGTCGGCGGCACAGATGATGGCCTCGCAGCCCGCGTCCGTGCATCCGGGCAGGCCCATCGGGCTGGGGTTGCAGCAGTCGCTGTCCCCATTGCCGCCCGTGGCCGTACCACCCGAGTCGCTCGAGCCGGAGGTGGTGCCGGGATCGGGACAGTTGGCCCCACAGTCGTTGACTGCCTGATCCACACACAGGGCATCCCACTCGTTGCTGCAGCAGAAGGGATCGAGACCGCAGACGCAGGCCTCGATTCCCGCTACGCGGCATCCGGGTGAACCGTTGGGGAAGCAGCAATCGCCATCGTCGCCTCCGGTCGGCATCGGATCGGTGTCCGTCGCGCCAGAGTCCGTCGTGGGATCAGGTCCCGTGGACGATGTCGTGTCCGGTGTTCCCGACGAGCTGGACGTCGGCGGCGAAGCCGTCGTGTCCACTGCGCCCGACGAGCTCGAACCGCCGCCAGATCCTTCGGTGTCCGTGACCGTGCTCGGCGTCGTGGTCAACGTAGTGTTGGTCGTCGTTCCCGTACTGCCGGCAGTCGCGCCGATCGTAGTGGTGACGCCAGACACATCGTCGGCACAAGCCGAGACAACCAAGGGGACCGCTACCAGGCCCATCCTCAAGAGTCTCTTCAACATGAGTGTTCCGTCCTCCGTGATCGCCGCGCTCATGACCGCCATGTCCCGTTACGCGACCCATCCTTACTATCAGATTTGAGTTGCAATAGGGGCCTCGTGTTCCGGCTTACGACCTCATCTGGGCACCTTGGTCTCCAGCTCGAATTCGAACGGGACTGTCGCGGCCTATCGCGACACTGACAACCGGCCGGACACTGGCAACCAAACCATCACGCCGGCACGTCGGAGCATTCGGATGCCCTCGTGCCACCACTCCAAACGTGTTCGTCTCCGACGCGCGAGCATAGGTAGGTCGAAACCTTACGACTCGCATCATCGACTGGCCCGCCGGCCGGGGGCGCTGGATGATCTCAAGCCGACGGGCCTGCGTCCATCCCCAACAACCGCTCGAGCAACGCCTCGCACCCCGCATAGATGATCGCGTAGGCGGCCTCGAACTGTTTGGGACCACCCCGGACCGGGTCGGGTACATCGGCATCGCGTCCCCGAGCCCTGGGTTGGTCGAAGCTCCGCAGCAATGACAGCCGCGCGGAGCCTCCAACAACCGGGCCGAAGGCCGAAATCCGCCGCAGTCGCTCGATATCAGCAAGATTTCGGCGGTCCATGACCACGATGTCGCCGAAGCGATCGAGGTCGGCAGGCGCTATCGATCGCGAGCGGGCGCCGAGCAGTTCCACGGGGATGCCGTGCCGCTGCGCCGCGTCGACGCTCAACGGATGTGGAGCAATCCCCTCCGCCGCCCACGTGCCCGCGCTGTCCACATCGAACCTGTCGGCCACCCCTCGCTGCCGGGCGAGATGGATGAAGATCCCCGCCGCCAGCGGTGACCGGCACATGTTCGCGTGGCAGACGAACAGTACCCCGCGGACCGGGACCGTCACTTGAGCAGTGCCCGGACTTCGGGATCGTCCTTGAGGATCTCCCACATCGGATCGAAGTCGACCTGCTGCAGCAGCTTCTTCCCCTTCCGCTCGTGGACGACCTTGAGCCATTTCTTCGCGTCGTCGAGCTCTCCCAGCACCGCGGCTTGCTTGGCGAGGTTGAACGCGGGCAGCGGGTTCTTCGGGTATTTCTCGAAGGCCAGCTCGAACATGACCTTGGCGCGATCGGGGGAGGCATGCAGCGCCTGACCTCGGAGATTGATCGCCGCGGCGAGTTCCTTGGGGGTCACGCCTGCGGCTTCGGCCTCGGCGATGGCTTCGGTCGCGCGCTCGTCCTTGGTCCGCCGGTTCTTGATCTCCTTGATGAGCGCCGCGGTATCCACACTTCCACCGCTGCTGCTGCCGGCCGCATCCGCGCCACCGGTCTCATCGGCGCCTGCACTCGCTGCCCCCGTGCCTCCACCGGTCGTCCCCCCGGCCGCCGCCGTCGAGCCGCCGCCGGCCGAGTCGCCACCACCGGTCGATCCCTTGGCGCCGCCCGATCCCCCACCATCGCTCGCGGCAGCCGTCGACGCAGCTGCGCCATCGGCGGCCGGCACCGGGTCGGCGGGCGTCTTGCCATCCGCAACGGCAGCGGGCGTCTTGCCAGGGGCCTTGCCGTCGCTCCCCCCCTTCTTCGAATCGCCGCACGCGACGAGCATGGAAGACAGGGCGAAGACGGCGAGCACGCCGGGCACCGTTGCGATGCGCAGGGTCTGCATGGCCACGGATGCTACCCCAAATCCGCGCGGCATCTTTATCCCCCTCCCATCCCGTGATGGGTCGTAACCGTTTCATCGTGGACCGCGTACTGTCGCGCGGGTACACCAGGGCTTAATCGTCCTTAAATGCTGCCGCCTACCGTCGGCCAGCGAGGCACGAGGACTTCGCGAATTCGACGAACAATGGGGCGCTACGCGGTCGAATTCAAAGTCGACCAAGGCCTCGTGTGCACCGGCCGGGCGGCTGTCTCACCGCACCGAACTGACGTATCCTCGCGACGAGCATGCCCGTGTTTCCTACCGCTGCCATCGCCCTGGGCACCCTGCTGTATAGCGCCCCAGATGCCGCCCAGGAGGCGAAGGTCAAGGAGATCTTCGACGAGTGGTGCACCACCTGCCACATCGGGGGAGGGAACCCCGCTTCCGACCCTTCAGAGGTCGATCTCGCGGTGCCGTTGTCGAGCCTCGTGGGCATCCCTTCCGCGGCCAACGGCCAGCCTCTGGTCGTTCCCGGTGACCCCGACGCGTCCTACCTGCTGACCAAGATGCGCGGCGGCGAGGGCATGGAGGGCGAGGTCATGCCGCTGGGCGACGATCCTCTGCCTCCCGAGCAGCTCCAGATCGTGTCCGACTGGATTGCCGGGCTGCCCCCTCCCGACACCGGAGGCGGCACGACGGGCGGAGGCACGGCCGACGGAGGTGATGTCCCGCCGCCGCCCAAGTCCGGCAAGGCCCCATTCCACGGCACCAGCCAGATCACGCTGCCCACCACCACCACGCTGGGCAAGCGCGTGCTGCAGTACCGCATCGACCACCGCTTCGGCCGTATCGGCGCCGAGCGGGGTGCGTTCGGCCTGGACGGTGGCGTGTCGATGGCGATGGGGCTGCAGTACGGCATCCTCGACGGCTGGGACGTCGCGCTGCGCCGGGCCAACTCTCGCAAGACCTGGGAGCTGGGCACCAAGTACGTGCCGCTGCGCCAAGAAGACGGTCAGGCGCTGAGCCTCGGTGGCTACGTCGCGCTGTCGTACCTGCGGGACTTCGACGTCGCCAACCCCTGGGTGGGCGACTTCCAGGTGATGGTCAGCCGGCTGTGGTTCGACCGCTGGAGCACGATGGTCACCGTCGGCTACCACCTCAACACCAACCACAACACGCGGGTCAGCGTGGACTTTGGTGATGGCACCCCCGTCCCCGTTCGCGACAAGCGCGACACGATGGCGCTGGGTCTGGCCTCGACCGTGTGGCTGGGCAAGCGCCGCCGCTGGGGTATCGATATGGAGTACGTCCTGCCCATCCCCGATGGCTCGACGCCCAACGTCTTTTACTACCGGGGTGGTGACGCCGACACGAGCGGCTCTCGGATCGGCTCGTGGTCGCTGGGTGGCTCGCTCAAGACGGCCAAGCACTTCTTCCAGGTGTTCTTCTCCAACAACCGGGAGATCGCGACCAACCTCAGCGCCCCGGGTGGCCAGAGCGGCAACCCGTTCGCCACCGAGGGCGTCGACAGCAACAACCCCTTCCACAAGTTCAACTTCTTCTTGGGGTTCAACCTCGGGCGCAAGTTCAACATCAAGGCGCCCAAGGGAAGAAAATCCAAGTCCAGCGCAACGGCGGAGGTGGGCAAGTGAACACCATCATCCTGCAGATGAAGTCCCAGGGCTTGCTCGCGGTCACGGCCCTCGGGCTCGCGCTCGGCACGACCGCCTGCAACGAGCTGGAGCGGATCGATCAAGGCGACGACGGCGGAGTCCAGATCCCGGACGAGGTGCAGCGCGCCTTCGAGAGCAGCTGCAACATGGCGGGCTGCCACGACGCTTCGGCCGCGGGCGGGCTCGAGCTCACCGCGACCGCAGCCCCTGGCATCATCGGAGCCCCTTCGGAGGGGTCCCCGCTGCCGCTGGTGGAGCTGGGCAACGTGCAAGGCAGCTACCTCGCGGTCAAGATCCTCGCCGAGGCGCCCGCGGGCACGACCCGCACCGGGGCTCGCATGCCCCTGGGGGGCAACTTCGACGACACCCAGACCGCCATCGACAGCGCCATCATCCTCGGCTGGATCGCCGGGGCCCAGCTACCCGGCGGCGGCGGCGGAGGCGAGACTACCGACGGCGGCAGCTCGGGCGGTGACGAGGTCGTCTCCTGCGAGCTCGACGTGCTGGCTCCGGGAGCCACCAACGCGTTCGACATCGGCATGGACGCGGGCCAGATTCCGCCCGATATCGGCACCGTGCTCATCGCCAACTGTGGGTGCCACGAGACCACGGGTGACTTCATCGAGGGTGTCTTTCCCTACACCGGTGAGTTCCACTTCTCGACCATCGCCGAGATCCAGGGCGACTACATGGGTGCACCCGCCCTCGAGCGCCTGTCGTCGCGGGTGGGCCCCGATGCCGCCAGCCCCATGCCGCCAAACTTCTACTGCGACATCGACGGCATGGGCACGCCCATCGCCGAGGAAGACGAGCAGCTGCTCGTCGCCTGGCTGATGGCCGGGGCTCCCGACGCCGTCGAGTGGACCCCTCCCGGGGGCTGACGCTACCTCGGGTGCCGGGTATGCTCCCGGCTCCCGTGGCCGACGAACCCTCTCACCACCGGCTGAGCCTGCGCGTGCGAGGGCGCGTGCAGGGTGTTGGATACCGGGCCGCCACCCGCAAGCGCGCCCGCCAGCTCGCCTTGGTGGGCTGGGTTCGCAACGAGCAGGACGGCTCGGTCACGATCATTGCCGAGGGCTCGCGCGAGCAGCTCACCGCGCTGCGCACGTTCTGCGACGAGGGGCCACCGTTCGCCCGCGTGGACCAAGTCGAAGCGATCTGGGACGACGCGACGGGCGAGTTCCCGGGCTTCGACCTCCAGTTCGACGGTCGCTGACCGGCGAGCCCGGCACGGCGGCCATGCCCACCACCGGGTGGGCTCACCGCCGCGAGCAGGGCTACACCCGTGCGGTGCGGGGATTGGCGGCCTCGGCTGCCTTCTCGGCCGCGGCCAGCTCGGCGACGGCTTCCTCGTGCACGTCGAGCTCGGCCACGCCCCCGGGGATCACCAACGAAGCCACGGGGGTTCCCTCGGGAATGATCTCGCCGTTGCGGTGGGTGATATCGGGAACCGGATGGGCAGCCTCGTGCTTGACCAGCGCCTCCTCGAGCGTCTTTTGCTCTTCGGGCTCGATCTTGCTCCACGCCATCCGCCCGCGGCACTTGGGAAACCGAGAGCATCCCAGCCACGGCCCACGCTTGCCGCGGCGTAGGTTCAGGGCCGCCTCTTCGCACCGCGGGCACTCCAGGTCGGTCACGTACGGCGGCGGAGCGGGGTATTTGAGCCCGCCCTTCTTGTCGAGGTTGATGACGTAGGTGGTCTTTGGGTAGTCGACCGACGCGAGGAACGGACCGAAGCGACCGTTGCGCAGCTCCATGTCCGAGCCGTCCTCGGGGCACGACACGTCGACCAACTCGGGCAGCAGAGGCCGGCCCTGGCGATCGATCGGCGCCGAGTAGTCGCACTCGGGGTACGCCGTGCACGACAGGAACCGACCGTTGCGCCCAAAGCGATACTCGGTGCGCGAGCCCTCCTTGGGGCACCGGTAGATGGCCGGCTGCGTCTCCGCCTTGGCGTGGGTCATCAGCTCGTGGGCGCTCTCCAGCGCCTCCGAGAACGGCCCGTAGAAGTCGCGAAGCATCGCCACCCAGTCGGCGCTCTGCTCCTCGATCTTGTCGAGCTGGGTCTCCATCGCCCGGGTGTATCCGGTGTCCATCAGCTCGGGGAACGCCTCGAGCAGCTTGTCGGAGACCACCTCGCCCAGGTCGGTGGAGTAAAACCGTCGGTCGACTTGCTCGACGTACTTCCGATCTTGGATGACGCTGATGATCGACGCGTAGGTGGACGGCCGCCCGATCCCCTCGGACTCGAGGGTCTTGACCAGCGAAGCCTCGGTGTAGCGCGGCGGCGGGCTGGAGAACCGCTGGTCGGCGTCGATGCCGAACGGTGCGGTGGGCTGGTCCTTTTCGAACGGCGGTAGCGTCTGCTCGTCGGACGCGGTCGGCACCCCGGCCACGCGGTAGTGGCCGTCGAACGCCAGCACCCGACCGGTGGCTCGCAGCACGGCGCCGGTCTTGCGATCGCGCCGCGAGAACGACACGGCGGTGGCATCCCAGCGGGCGGGAGTCATCTGGCAGGCCACGAACCGCCGCCAGATGAGATCGTACAGCTTGAACTGGTCCGGGGTGAGGCCCGCTTCCATCGACTTGGGATCGCGATCGACGGAGGTCGGCCGAATCGCCTCGTGAGCCTCTTGCGCGTCCTTGTTGGACGACGTGTACACGTTCGCCTCTTCGGGGAGGTAGTCGGGACCGAGCTTGGTGATGTGGGCGCGTGCCTGCTCGACCGCCTCGGCGGCGATGGCCGTGGAGTCCGTTCGCATGTAGGTGATGAGACCGACCTGGCCCTCACCCGGAACGTTGACCCCTTCGTACAGCGACTGGGCGGTTCGCATCGTCCGCTGAGCGGAGAAGCCCAACCGGTTGGCGGCCGCGATCTGAAGGCTCGAGGTGATGAACGGGGCCGGAGGGCGACTGGTGGTCCGTCGCGTCTCGATGCCCTCGACCGCGTAGCGAGCCTCGGGGTCCAACCGCCCGCTGAGCGTCCGCCGAAACTGCGCGGGACCGCGTCCTTCGGGATCCTCTGTACTGGTGACCTGAACGTCGAGCAGTCCCACGGCCTGGGCCACGGCGCTGATCTCATCGGACAGATCGCGGGGCTCGTCGGCCTTGCAGCCCAGCGAGAACCGCTTGCCGTCGAGCTCCACCAGCTCGGCCGCGAGACCACCGTTCTCGGCGAGCCAGGCGTTCTTGGCCTTGAGCGTCGGGCCCTTGCCCTTTTCGTCCTTCGTTCCGAGCAAGGCGGTCCATGCCGTGGCCAACCCTGGCGCCGTCGCGACGTCCAACGCCAGCTGGGCGGTCACGCGCCAGCTCTCGTCGGGGATGAACGCCCGGATGGCCCGCTCTCGATCGACCACCAGTCGCACCGCCACAGACTGCACGCGGCCGGCCGATAGACCCCGCGCCACCTTCTTCCACAGCAGCGGCGACGCCTGATATCCGACGATCCGGTCGAGGATTCTCCGCGCCTGCTGCGCGTTGACCTTGGCCACATCGATGGGGTGCGGCTTGGCGAACGCCCGGTGGACCTCGGTCTTGGTGATGGCGTTGAAGACGACCCGCTTGGCATCGGTCGGCTCGATGCCGAGCTCCTGCGCGAGGTGCCAGGCGATGGCCTCCCCTTCGCGGTCGAGGTCGGTCGCGAACCAAACGTCGCTGGCTTGCTTGGCCAGTCGCTTGAGTTCTGCAACCGTCTTGGCCTTGCCGCTGAGCACCGTGTAGGTCGGCTTGAAATCGTTCTCGAGGTCGACGCCCGGGACCGGCTGTTTGACCCCCTTGGGAGCCTTCTGCGGGAGGTCGCGGATGTGCCCGACCGAGGCGTGTACGATAAAATCCGACCCCAGGTACTTGTTGATGGTCTTGGCTTTCGCCGGACTCTCGACGATCACCAGCTGACGACCAACGCCGGAGGGTGCGGGGCCATCGTCGTACCGCGCTCGCTTCTTGGCGGTCTTCTTGAGCTTCTTGGGGGCCGCGACGGCAGCCTTCTTGCTCGTCTTCTTCTTGGCCGCTTTCTTCTTGGTCGCGGTCTTCTTGCTGGCCGCCTTCTTGGTCGCGGTCTTCTTGCTCGCGGCCTTCTTGCTCGCGGCCTTCTTGCTCGTCGCCTTCTTCTTGGTGGCGGTCTTCTTGGCCGTCGTCTTGCTGGCCGCCTTGGTGCCGGTCGCGGTCTTGCTGGCCGTCGACTTCTTCGCCGCGGTCTTGCTGGCCGCCTTGGTGGAGGTCGCCTTCTTGGCCGTCTTCTTCTTCGTGGTTGCCATGGGCCGCATTCCCAGGCGTGCGATGTGCGCAGGCCTACCGGACGAGGGGCGCCCGAATGTAATGGAACCGGGTGGACCCGGCCACCCAGGCTCCCGAGCCTCGCACTGTGCGCGCTTCGGACGCTCGGCGGTCAAGCATGAGGCCGGGCCGGTCGGCCGCAACCCCATCCACATCGGAAGAGGAGGATTCGCGCAAAACACGCATCACTCCACGGTCCAATGGCATCGATCAGGGGCAACAATTCCGGCTCTCACCGACAACGTAATCTTCGTATCCGGCGCCGGTCGAATCCGCGAACCGGCGCACGCCCTGCATGCTGATCACCACCCTGGTAAACGGGCGGTTCCCCTACGACGAAACCGCGGGCCCCATCCGGGGAACCGCGGTTTACACGCACAGCGAAAGGCCGTGGTCGTTGGCGACGCTACGCTGGGGGCGCGCCGCCGCCGTTGCGCTGGGTGCACGCATCGATGAAGCCAGGCTGCGCGGTCGGGCACGTCTGATTGGCGCCCAGGGACATGCAAAAGCCGCGCTGGTTGGCGACGCTCAGCTGCGCGACGCAGTCGGCAAACACCGGCGAGGTGTTGCTACCGCCCGCCAGCCCGAGGCACCCGTCACCGTTGGGATCCTGGTGGGTCGCGTGCTGTCCCGGCGTCCACGAGGTGAGCGCTGGGATGTCTGCCCCGGTCACGGGCCGGAAGGCGCCGTCGCTGCCCTGCACGCAGTCGGCCGCTTCCATTGCCACTGTCTGGCAGCACACGCGCGTCTCGCCGCACACGTCGCGAATCCACGACTCTTCCCAGGTGGGGTTGCACGGAATGGGGCAGTCCACTGCCGTCGGCTCCATCAAACCCTGGCCGGGGATGTCGGAGACCCGGACGCACATGCCGGACGTGCTCAAGCTGTTGTTGGCGCCCGAGAAGAACGGAGCAGCCGAAGGAGCCGGGTCGTCGTCGACACCGATCCCCTTGCCGACGTAGTCGGGCAAGACACCCCCCGGCGCGGCCGGATCGTCCGAGCAGCAAAAATGCGTCTCGGGGCAGTTGTTCTCCTGCCTCGGCTCGCAAATGAATGCCACCAGGGGGTAGTCCACGCCGATGCACGACGTCGCTACGACCGCGCCAAGACCAACGGCCGCGCCATTGACGAGACCGAAGCGAAGCATCTGTCTGAACCGCATTGTCGAACCGGAACGTGGCACGGTCACGCGCTGATGTAAAGCTCTCGGCAAGCCCGTCCAGGGCCAATTGGCGGGTACACCACCATCGGGCCCAAGTCGGGTCGAGCGGGGCGAGATGGGACAGCGGCGCGGCAGGCTCACCCACGGCGACGCGCATGGTCTCCCGACCGGGGAATCGGCCAGTGCTTTGGCGCGTAGGCCGAGCGCAGGCTAGGATCGAACGTGAGGAGATGGCCGTGAACGAGCGGAAGGGTCGAACGCCCGCCACGAGGCGATGGCGAGCCACCGCCGGGGCGACCCGGCATCAGACAGGGGCACTCACCCATGCGGTGACGATGGGACTGCTGCTGGCGGTCGCGTGTTCGTCGGGCAAGAGCAGCATCGGCGAAGAGCCCCAGGCGGCCGGCCTCGCCGCCGCCGCCCCCAACGAGCCACAGGCGCCCGAAGTCGAGCGTTTCCCCACCGAGGAAGAGCTGGGGCCAATAACCCTGAACAGCTTCCGTGAGCACCCCGCGGGCGTTGCGTGGGTGTTCGACGGCGAGTCCGAGCCCAAGGCAATCCCGATCGGGGCCGCCGAGGCCCGTGGCTACTCCATCATCGATCTGTCCAACACCTGGACCCCGTACATCTTCACGAACAAGACCGCGGGCCTCGACGACGAGCACCCCAACACCTACCGCGACAAGTACATCGGCCTCGCCAACGACAGCGTCGATCACTTCGGCGACGAGCTGAGCGAACACGATCACAACTTCCTCGAGCTGTACGGCATCCCGCCCAGCCTCGCGGTCATCCAAAAGGAGTGGGCCTGGTCGACGGCCGAGGTCGTCCCGTGTCTCGAGCAAGCCGGCTTCGACACCAGCGTGTTCGGTCGCTACTCGGGCAGCATCGCGTACCGCCGCAACGGTCAGTCCAAGCGCAACAAGACGGCCAAGTCGCGCAAGGCCGTGCTCAACAAGAAGATGCGCAAGGCCGGGCTGGACCCCAAGTCCCCCGAGGATCTCGCCGCCGCGGCCGACGACCCGGGCACCCGCAAGTACTACGAGCGCTGGCGTGAACACCAAGACGCCGTCGACGTCATCGACCACGCGCAGCGTCGGTTCCGCTGCGAGCGCTTGTTCAACAGCGACGAAGGCCGGGGCAAGTTCAAGTCCGGCATCTACGACTCCGCCACGACCCACGCGCTGGCCAACTTCGAGCGCAAGCACGACGTCATGGGCTGGGGGCACTTCAAGCGCGACAACCTGGCCATGCTGGGGCTGTCGCCCGACGAGGCGGTGCATCAGCGGCTGCTCCGGGCCATCCAGGAGCGCGTGGTGATGTCGACCGGCATCATCGAAGACGGCTCCGCCGGGCAGTGGAAGAGCGACTTCCGCTACAAGGACGCCGATGGCACCGAGCACCCGCTGCCCAACCTCGTCGACGACTACACCCAGGCGGTGATCGAGGCCCTCGGGCTCGAGACGGCCGACAGCGCCAACCGGCAGCTCGCCGCCCTGTCCGACCTGGGCAAGGGTGGATTCGAGGAGCTGCTGGTCGCCGTCAAGCTCCCTCCCCGTCCTGCGTACTACTCCGACGACATGGCCATGTCCGCGGTGATCGACCGTGGCGACATCTGGTACGACTTTCCCTACGACGACGAGGGCAACAAGCTTTCCCAGCCGCGCGGTCGCTATCCGCACCTGACCCTGTACGTCGAGTACGAGGACCAGAAGATCCCGCTCGTACACTGGCGCACCACCATCGGCTCGTGGCGTTCAGAGATGAACGAGGGCGAGCCGATGCTCAAGTACAAGAACTCCGACGTCGGCTCCCGGGTGTGGAAGAACATCATGGCCGCCCCGGTGTGGATTCCGCCCAACACCACCCCTGCCAAGGAGCTGGTCAAGGCACGCTGGCGCAAGGGCAAGTTCACCCGCGACGTCAACTACTCGGAGATCGGCCCGGGCTACCGCTCCGCCTACGGCCTGGTTGCCGCGTACCACATTCGGCAGGTGGTCCGTGACGATGGCACCATCCGGGCCGAGCTCGACAACGGCATTCGGACCCACGGCAGCGTCGACTACATGTCGATTCTGCGGCGGTTTTCGCACGGCTGTCACCGGCTCTACAACATGGACGCGGTGCGGCTGTTCTCGTTCGTGCTGCGGCACCGCCCCTACACCCGGCTCGGACAGCAGGATGTCGGCGTGCGCCGCAATCTGGTCGCCGAAGGCAAGACCTACCACATGAAGATCGACACACGCGGCTACAAGTACGAGCTGGTGGAGCCGATCCCCGTGCGTGTGACCGAAGGACGCATCCGTGGCTCTCGCCGCAGCCCGATCCTCGAGTACGTGCCCAAGCCCATCAAACCCGAAGAGCTGGTCGAGGGCGCGGAGGCCGAGGTCCCCGACTCGACCGAGACCACGGTGCTGCCGCTGCCCCAGTAGTGATCCTCACGTCGCACGGCCAGCAGCCGAGGCGACGAGGATCGACCCAAGACGGGGCCGCCGAGCTCTCCTGTTCGATGCGTTGCGAGACGCTCGCGGCACACCGGATACGGCTCGGTCTCGACGCCCATCAGGGAGATCCGCCGACAACGTATCGGCACCGCCCCCTGGTCGTCCGGTCTCCAGGAAAAATGACGGCCATTACAATGGGGCCGGCGCGCCGCTGGCGAAACTCTGCTAACTTCGCGCGCCGTGCAAGGCGAACAGTTGGGGTTCGAGAGCAGCTACCGGCGACACCTCGGCACCGAGCAACGTCGCGCGGTGTTGGAGGCCATCGGTGCCGCCATCAACCCAGACTCGACTCTCGGTGAGGTGCTCGACGCGGCCAAGACGCTCGGGTGGAGCGGACAGATGGGTGAGCTGTCCCTGGCCGATCTGGCCGACGCGTTGTTGGCTCCCGAGATGGGCGAAGAGGACGAACAAGACGAGCCGGCGGCCGACGCATCGGCGACCGACGAGTACGAGGACGACGTAGAGGAAGAAGAGGAAGAAGAGGACGAGGAAGAAGAGGACGAGGAAGAAGAGGACGAGGAAGAAGAGGACGAGGAAGAAGAGGACGAGGAAGACGAGGACGAAGAGGAACCTCCCGCCCCTCGTCGCCGAGGTCGTGCCGCGAGCAAGGCTGCCTCCAAGAAGAAGTCGTCCAAGGCCACCTCCAAGAAGAAGACCTCCAAGAAGAAGTCGTCCAAGGCCGCCTCCAAGAAGAAGACCTCCAAGAAGAAGTCGTCCAAGGCTGCCTCCAAGACCACCAAGAAGGCCGCCTCCAAGAAGAAGTCGTCCAAGGCTGCCTCCAAGACCACCAAGAAGGCCGCCTCCAAGAAGAAGACCAAGAGTCGCGGCAAGCGCAAGATCCTGGCCTCGGAGGTCGACGACCGCATGAGCCTCGACCAGGCGGCCGACTTCTTCCTGCCCTACGTCGAAGATCTCGGCGAGGCCACGATGCAGGCCCTCGAGGAGCAAACCGGGGTCGCCCGCCGCAAGCTGCGGTTCCACGTGGGCCAGCTGGTCCGCCACGGCTACCTCGAGCGCCACGGCATGGGCCGCGGCACCTACTACACGCTGGCCTGAGCTGTGGCCCCGCCCGCTGCGCGCGGGCGGGAGGCTGGGCTCCAGATGGTTGCGTGCGAGCAGCGTCTCCGGAGCGAGACGCATGCCGCCGTACGGGCTCCCACCGACTGAACTCGAGGTCCGACGCGCTCCGGCTGCTTCTCCGTGACGCTTGGCATGCCCCCGTCCGGGCCCTCACCGACTGCCGTCGAGACCCGATGCGCTCCAGTTGCTTCTCCGTGACGCGACGCGTTCCGCCGTCCCGGCCCTCACCGACAGCGGTCAAAACCCGATGCGCTCGAGCAGCTTCTCGGTGACGCGTGGCATGCCGCCGTCCGGGCGTTGCCCCGGAGCGATGAACTGCTGACGATCGTCGGACGCGTCCAGCCACCGCGGTTTTCGCGGCACCCGCCCGATCAACGGATGCAGCTGCCAGATGCGATGGGTGAACACGTGGCGAACTGGAGGCAGCGTGTCCGGTGAAAACCGCGGTGCAACGGACAACCGCGCTCCGAGGCCTTCCGAATCGAAGACCCCAGGCCCTGGCCCCGGAATCAGTGGCAGGCACCACATGTCCGCGAGCAACCCCTCTGCAGGCCGACGGATCAACAACACCCGACGACGCCAAACGACCGCCAGGGCGATCCACTCCGAGACGGGCTGCGGGATCTTCTTTCGCGGCGCGGGAATCTCGTCGACACGGCCGGCCGCATGAGCACCACACTCGGCCCGCACCGGGCACAGCAGGCACCGCGGCGACTTGGGGGTGCACACCGTGGCGCCCAGCTCCATCAGCGCCTGCGACAGCATTCGCGGTGTGCCGTGGCGCAGGATCCCCGCCACCCTCCGCCAGTGGCGACGCGACGTCGCCCCTTGCTCGGCGGTCTGTTCGATCTTCTCGATCCGCGACAGCACGCGGGCCACGTTGCCGTCGACCAACGGCTCGGGTCTGTCGAACGCGATCGATGCGATGGCTCCCGCCGTGTAGGCCCCCACTCCAGGAATCTCGCGCAAGCGCTCGGACTGTTGCGGTAGCTGGCCGCCGAGGTGTTCGACCACATGGGCCGCCCCACGATGCAACAGGCGTGCGCGTCGGTAGTAACCCAGCCCACTCCACGCCTGGAGCACGTCCTGCTCGTCCGCGACCGCGAGCCGCTCCACGGTGGGGAACCGACGCATGAACGCGTCGTAGTAGCGCTCGACGGTCTCGACCCGCGTCTGCTGGAGCATGATCTCGGAGACCCAGATGGCGTACGGATCCCGGGTCCGGCGCCACGGCATGTCGCGATGCCCCGCACGAAACCATCGCTCCAGCTTGTGCGCGAGCGGCTGGCTCAGTGCATCGTCCAGCGGTTCACTCGGTGCACGGCGGCGAGGCATCCGTCCGAGCATGCCAACCCCGCCCGCCGCGGGCGAGCCCATCCCGGGCAAGGGTGGCCGCGAGC
>JAHZJA010001311.1 GCA_022601155.1 Deltaproteobacteria bacterium
ATCTGCCCGCGTTGATGTAGCCCACGGCGCGGGCGAGGGTGACCGCGTCGCGGGTCAGGGCCTCGCGCAGGTCGGGGTCGAGGTTGAGGGCCGGGGCGATCTCCACCACCTTTTGGTGGCGACGCTGTACGGAGCAGTCGCGCTCGTACAGGTGGATCACGTTGCCGTCGGCGTCGGCGAGGATCTGGACCTCGATGTGCCGCGGTCGCTCGACGAACCGCTCGACGAACATCGTGCCGTCGCCAAACGCAGCGAGCGCCTCGGATGATGCCCGCGAGAACGCGTCCTCGAGGTCGCTCGCCTGGCGAACTACCCGCATGCCACGGCCGCCGCCGCCCTTGGCGGCCTTGACCATCAGCGGGTAGCCGACCTCTTCGGCAAACGCACGGACGGTATCGAATTCCTCGACGGCGTCGGGCGTACCGGGAATGACGGGCACCCCCGCTTCGATCGCCATGCGACGACCGAGGGTCTTGTCACCCAGTGCCCGCAGGACGGTGGGGGGCGGACCGACGAATGCGATCCCAGCGTCTTTGCACGCCTGGGCGAGCTCGGCTCGCTCGGACAGGAATCCGTAGCCGGGATGGATCGCGTCCACCTCGGTCTCCTGGGCGCGCGCGATGATCTCGGGGATGCCGAGGTAGGCACCCACCGGGCTGCTACCGCGGCCGACGAGATACGACTCGTCCGCCTTGTAGCGATGGAGGTGGAGCCGGTCTTCGTGGCTGAAGATCGCGACGGTCCGGATGCCGAGCTCAGTAGCGGCTCGGAAGACCCGGATTGCGATCTCGCCCCGGTTGGCACATAGGAGCTTGCGGATGGGCCGAGGTGCGGAGTCGGGCATGACGTTGCGAGCGGCCGCCAGTGTACCGTGCTCGGGCGCCGCTGCGAGCCAAGCTGCGCGTGGGGTGGCTACGGTGCGAGATCGTCCAAGCGAAGCTCGACCGCCGCGCTGGCGTGGCCGGCTGGGTCGCGAAAAACCCCCGCCTCGACCCACACGCGCCGCACCGCCCCGGCGTCGTCGAGGCACAGGTCCAGCACGTTATCCTGCCCGGCCTCTTGGTGAAGGGTGGTGTGGTCGTCGAAGCGCAGGGGGTGGGCGGCTTCGTCGGTCCCCACCCGAATCCGGACGCGCTCGGTGTCGCTGGGCTCCACGCCGCGGAGCTCGTCGCTCCAGTACGTCCGCAGCGAACGGGCCGCGCCTTCACATCGGCCCGGGGCACTGGCTAGCACCACCGCGGCGACGACCCGCGGCGGGTCGTCGAACGGGGTGACCGTAGAACCGAGCCCCTGCAGTGGGGCTCCGTTCTCTGCGAACAGCGGTCCGCTCACGGCCACATGGGTCGGCCCTTGATCGGCGGCGGCGCCTCCGAAGTCACCGATCAGCAGGACCGTTCGGTTCTCATCGTTCTCGTTGGCGGGGGCAAAGATCGCGCGCTCGGGACGGACGGGCCCCTGAGTGGCGCGGCTGACCACGAAGGCGCCTCGCCCCAGGGCCGCCGCGTCGATCTCGATGTTGAAGACCAGCAGCAGACCATCGGCGCCGCCGAGCTCGGGGTCGTCGACGCGGGCGAGGTGGGCGGACAGGATTGCCGGGCTGACGCTGACGACGATGCCGCCGGGGCCTGCGGTCATCGAGGGAGGTGGCGGCGGTGGACTGGTAGGCGTGGGCAGGGCCATCGGCGTGCACGACACGCCCCACGACAGCAGCGCGGGCAACAGGGCTCGGAGCGGGGCTCCGGCGTATCGGCGACCGTAGTGCACGGCCTGATGGTAACAGCCGGCTCGACGCGTCTTGCGGTACTGTCCCCGCGTGCTGCACCTACGGTCGCAGACCGGACCGGCGTGGGAGCGCTGGGCGCTGGCCAACCTCGACGAGGTGCTCATCGACCATGCGCACTGCGAGAAGAAGGCCGCCTCGACGGCGCTCAACCTCATCTTTCGCTACACGCGGTACACGAGCCTGATGGAGCCGCTGTCACGGCTGGCGCGGGAGGAACTCGAACACTTCGAGCAGGTGTTGGGGCACCTGCAGCGGCGCGGGGTGGAGTTCGTTCGCCTGACGCCCAGCCCGTATGCGGCAGGGTTGATGGAGGTGTGTCGCCGCGACGAGCCTGCGCGGCTGGTGGACACGCTGCTGTGCTGCTCGATGATCGAGGCGCGCAGCTGCGAGCGCATGCAACGGCTGCATGCCGCACTGGCCGCGGCCGATGCCGCGGGCGATCCCGCATCGGATCCCGCGCTCACGGAGCTGTACAGCAGCTTGCTCGCCTGTGAGGCTCGACACCATGCGAGCTACGTCGAGCTCGCGCGGGGCCTGGCCCTGTGCGAGGAGGACGAGCTGCGGGCGCGCCTGGAGATCGTGGCCGAGCACGAGGCCCAGGTGGTCGCGGCCACGCCCGACGAGCCGAGACTGCACAACGGGCCCGCGACCGAGGTCGCTTGACCGCGGCCGGTTGCGGGGGCGGGCTGCGGTACCCTCCCGCCGATGACCGACGACCGCCCGTTTCGCATCCTCGGCCTCCAGCAAGTCGCCATCGGAAGCCGCGACAAGGCCAACCTTCGCGCGCTGTGGGGTGACCTGCTCGGCGTGCCGACGCGGGGCAGCTATCGGAGCGAGGCGGAGAACGTCGACGAGGACATCTTGGTGCTGGGGCACGGCCTGGGCGAAGTCGAGCTGGATCTCATGCAGCCGATCGACGAAGACGCGCGCCCGCGCGTGCACGAACCCGCGCTCAACCATGTTGGTCTGTGGGTCGACGACTTGCGGGCCGCGGTGGAGTGGTTGCAACAGCGCGGCGTGCGCTTTACTCCGGGTGGGGTACGGCGGGGCGCGTCGGGCCACGACGTGTGCTTCATTCATCCCAAAGGGTCCGAGGCCGCACCGGTCGGCGGGCAGGGAGTGTTGATCGAGCTGGTCCAGGCGCCCCCATCGATCGTGGCTGCGGCTTCAACGAGGTAGACGACAGGCCGCACCCTTTGCCAAGCTGCGCTGCGTATGCGCGGCCGTCGCAGCTTCTATCCCGATATCGAACCGTTCGACACCGGCACCCTCGCGGTGTCCGATCTGCACACGATCTACTACGAGCAGTCCGGCAATCCGAACGGCAAGCCCGTGGTGTTCGTGCACGGAGGCCCGGGTGGGGGCACCGACGCCAAGCAGCGCAGGTTCTTCAACCCGGCCAAGTACCGCATCATCTTGTTCGATCAGCGGGGCTGCGGCCGCAGCACGCCGCACGCCGAGCTCCGGGACAACACCACCTGGCATCTGATCGCCGACATGGAGGCGATTCGGGAGACGCTGGGAATCGACAAGTGGCAGGTGTTTGGGGGCTCGTGGGGCAGCACGCTGTCGCTGGCCTACGCGCAAAAGCACCCCGAGCGGGTGACCGAGCTCGTGCTGCGGGGCATCTTCATGCTGCGCCGCAAGGAGCTGAAGTGGTTTTACCAAGAGGGCGCATCGGCGATCTTCCCCGATACCTGGGAAGGCTACCTCGCTGCGATTCCGACCGAGGAACACGGCGATCTCATGGCCGCCTACTACAAGCGGCTGACCAGCGACGACCCGAAGGCGCGCCTGGCCGCCGCCCAGGCGTGGAGCGTGTGGGAAGCGAGCACCAGCTTCCTCATGCAGAGCACCGACTACATGAACCACGCGGGCGAGGACGAGTTCGCCCTGGCCTTCGCGCGGATCGAGTGCCACTACTTCGTCAACGGCGGGTTCTTCGAGCAAGAAGACCAGCTGCTGCGTGACGTGGGCCTGATCCGGCACATCCCCACCGTGATCGTGCAGGGGCGCTACGACGTGGTCTGCCCGATGATGTCCGCGTGGGACCTGCATCGGGCGTGGCCGGAGGCCGAGCTCAAGGTCATTCCCAACGCGGGCCACTCCGCCTACGAGCCGGGCATCGTCGACGGCCTCATCGAGGCCACGGACCAATTCGCCGGCTGAATGTCGGGGGCCGGCCCCTTGTCGGGCTGGCCCTGGGCTGACAAGCTCACACGGTGACTGGGTTGCGGTCCCTCTACCCCGAGATCGAGCCGTTCGATCGTGGCAAGCTGCCGGTCTCGCCCCAGCACGAGCTCTATTACGAGCAGTGCGGCAACCCGAACGGCAAGCCCGTCGTGTTCCTCCATGGTGGTCCGGGCGGGGGCATCGAGCCGCGTCACCGCAGGTTCTTCGATCCGGGCGTGTACCGCATCGTGCTGTTCGATCAACGCGGCTGCGGTCGGTCTACGCCGTACGCTTCGCTGGAAGACAACACCACCGCTCATCTGGTCGAGGACATCGAGACCCTGCGCAAGCACCTGGGTATCGACACGTGGCAGGTCTTCGGAGGGTCGTGGGGCAGCACGTTGGCGCTCGCCTACGCCCAGCAACACCGCGAGCGGGTCACCGAGATGGTGCTGCGCGGGATCTTTACGTTCGCGCCCGACGAGATGCGGTGGTTTTACATCGACGGCACCCGGGTGCTGTTCCCCGATGCGTACCAAGACTTCGTGGAGGCGATTCCGCAGGCCGAGCGCGGCGATCTCATCGGCGCGTACCATCGGCGGCTGACCAGCGTCGATCCCAATGTGCGCCGAGCCGCCGCGCGGGCGTGGAGCATGTGGGAGTGCCGGGTGGCCACGCTCGAGCCCGACGACGGCCTCGTGGCGCACTGCGATGATGCCGGCTTCACGCTGGCGTTCGCGCGGATCGAGTGCCACTACTTCGTCAACGAGGGCTTCTTCGACTCGCCCACTGCGCTGCTCGATGGCATGCCGGCGTTGGCGGGCGTGCCTGCGGTCATCGTCCATGGTCGCTACGACGTGATCTGCCCCCCGCGCAACGCGTGGCGGCTGCACCAGGCGTGGCCGGGCTCGACGCTGCGGTTCGTCGAGGACGCGGGGCACTCCGCCAACGAGCCGGGAATCACGGCCGCGTTGCTGGACGCCACCGACAGCTTCCGTCCCCGTTGAACGGGCCGCAGGCAGGCTCGTCCCCTGCGTCAGCGGGGCCATGGTGGCCGTCGTCAGGCTATGGGCTGTGTTGCGCGGCCACCCCTCGTCGGGGGGGGCGCCCATTGCGCTTTGCGGGGCACGAAAAAACTGACGCTACGGACTGGGAAGTCGCCGCTCTACCCCTACGAGAGCGGATTGTTCATGACTCAAAAACAAACAGTAGGGATTGCGACCGTGCTCCTGGCCCTGTGCGGCGCGTGCGAAGCACCTGATCGGTCGCCGCCGGAGCGCTCGGGCACGCAGGCGGTCGGCAAGGCGGATGCCCCGAGCGGCTCGTGCGACGCGGCGACCTGCGGCGGGATCGGCAACGGCGGGTGTTGGTGCGACGAAGAGTGTGCCGCCTACGGTGACTGTTGCGCAGACGCGGCCCAGGTGTGCGGTGTCGACGAGTGCGACGTGACGGCGGATGCCTGTGCCGCCGGCGAATCATGCCAGGACATCGAGGGGCTCTTCGAGTGTGCAGCGCCCATGTGCGGGGCGCGGTTGGGCGAGGGCACCGTGGAGTGTCCGCCGCAATCACGACTGGCGGGAAACAACGCGGGGCTGGCTTTCTGTCTGCGCGAAGACCTGGGCCCCGCCGAGGCCGCGGCCGCGTGCGCGGAGCAGTCGCTGCCGCCCGGCGCCGAGCCCTACTGCACCTACGTGGACGACGGCTACTTCGGATACTACTGGGACGCGTGCCCGGCGGGGACCGTGGCCAGCGTGGGCCCGGGGGGCGAGCAACGCTGCGGGCTGGAGCCGAGCCCTCTGCCGGCGGGGGCGAAGGCCTACTGCAACTACATCGAAGACGGCTACTTCGGCTACTACTGGGATCTCGATGCCGCGCCGGATCACGTCTGCCCCGAGCACACGCGGTCGGCTCCCAATGGCCAGGGCACCGGCTTTTGTCTCATCGAGTACGACGCCATGCCGGGGCCCGTGCGGGCGTGGTGCGATCCGGCAGCTGATTTTCTCGGCTACGAGTGGGGCGTGGACTGTGCCCCATGACCTTCGAGGGAGCCGAGCGACAGCTCCAGGCGGCTGCGAAGGGTTCGGAGCAAGCTACGGCACTCGTGCTCGGTCATCGCGGTGTTCTTCGTCATCGTGGCGACGGCGCTGTCCAGGAGTCGCTCGCGTGCAGCCGCGAGGCGCCGCGACAGGGTGACTCGATGCACGCCGTAGACCTTCGTGAGGCTCTCGAGGCTGACGCCACGACGGTAGTGCAGGTGCAACAAGACGCGTGTCGGCTCGTCGAGCGAGGCCACCGAGGCGGAAAACGCCTCGCGCACGCGGTCGACATAGAGGTCCTTGATGATGTCGTGCTCGGCCGCGGCCGCGGTTGCCCACCACGCCGCGAGTCCGTCGTCGGTGGCGGGTTCGGTGTCGCGGCGCGGTGCTGCGCGTTGGGCCAGTCGCGCGGCGACCACCCGCAACCACGCCGCCAGCGGCCCCCGACCGTCGAACGTTCCCAGCCGGACCCGGCCGTTGGCGTCGTCGTCCATCACGTGCTCCCACAGCCGCGCTCGACGATCGGCAATCTCGGCGCCGGGCCAGCGGATCCGTTTCACCACGTCGGACACGACACCCAGCAGTTCGTCGATGGCCCCGGCGTTGCCTTGCGTGCCGGCGTACGCGAGGCACAGGTCACGCGCTTGCTTGGCCGTCACCGTCCTGGCGCCCACGCGCTCGCGGATGTGGTCACAGCTCGCCTCGATCTCGACGGGCCAGCCCGTGGTGCTTGCCACCTCGCGCACGACCGCTTCGAGGTCCGTCACGACATCGAGTATCGTGGATCTCCCCGACGATGACCACCGCCGCGTCCATCGATGATCCCGCGGGACCGTGTCCGGGCGACAACACGTTGGCGGCGGTCGTGGACGGTGGTGGGAGTGCCAACGGGTCGTTGCTCGCTCACCTGTCGCGGTGCGGCCAATGCCAGGCCCTCGTGGCCGAGATCCTTCGTGATGGCAACGAGGAGGACACCCGCTATGAGATCGAGCGGCTCATCGGTATCGGCGGCATGGGGCTGGTGGTGCGTGCCCGTGATGCCGTCCTCGAGCGCGCCGTGGCGCTCAAGGTGCTGTGGCGTGGCTCGGCTGACTCACCGGGGAACAGTGCAGTCCTGGCCGAGGCGCGGACGATGGCCCGCTTTGCTCATCCGAACATCGTGACCGTGCACGACGCGGGCCAGTTGCCGCGGGTGGGGGCGCCGTTCATCGCGATGGAGCTGGTCGATGGCGAGTCGCTACGCCAGTGGCTGACACGAGCGCACTCCTGGCAAGAGGTCGTGGACGTGTTCGTCGACGCGGCCAAGGGGTTGGAGGCCGCGCACGCGGTCGGCATCGTGCACGCCGACTTCAAGCCGGCGAACGTGCTGCTCGCCGATGACGGCGCTCGTACCCGCGTGACGGACTTCGGCTTGGCCCATCACATCGCGGGACAGTCGGACCCTCGGCGGGCGGTGGGGGGCACGCCGCGCTACACCGCGCCCGAACAGCGAGAGCGAAGCCCCGACGCGCGCTCGGACCAGTACGCGTTCGGTGTGGCATTGCACGAGGCGTTGTGGGGGGAACATCCGCATCGCGAGGGCCCCTGCCCGGCAGTGGGGTGCCCCAGCGTTCCATCGCGGTTGAGGCGGGTCGTTGGACGCTGCACCAATGAGGATCCCGCACTGCGAAGTCCGTCGATGACGGTGGTCATCGACGAGCGTCGAAGGCGGCCCAAGGC
>JAHZJA010000112.1 GCA_022601155.1 Deltaproteobacteria bacterium
ACGAGACCACCGCCATCGATCTGGTGGTCGAGTCTCAAGACGGACGGATCACCGGTCAGGTGGTCGATGAGGGCGGAGGGCCCGTGGCCGATGCCTTCGTCGAGGCCGTGCGCGAGAGCGACAGTGCAGCCGCAACCAAGAGCAACGGCCGCTCACGTGCACGCTGGGGTGCCTGGGCGCGCCAGCCGGTGCTCACCGACGAAGACGGCCGGTTCGAGCTCGAGAACCTCGCCGAAGATAGCGTCTACAGCGTGTACGCCAACCGCAAGGGCGGCGGCGAAGCGATCGCCGAAGGCGTGGCATCCGGGAGCGATGTGCAGCTGTCGGTCGAGCAGGTCGGCGTGCTGGCGGGCGTCGTGAAGCTCGCCGGGGGCGGTTTTCCCGAGCGCTTCAAGATCTCCGTCGCCGATCGCAAGGAGGGAATCCGGAGGAGCGACAAGTTCATGCGGACCGACGGTCAGTGGCGCATCAGCAACCTGCCGGCCGGCAACTTCGAGGTCATGGTCGACTCCTCGGAAGGCAACGCCAAGGTCGAGGTCGAGCTTCCCGAAGGCGGCGAGCAAACCGACGTCGAGCTCACGCTGACCCCGCGGGTCAACGTACGCGGCAAGCTGGTCGACGCCGAGACAGGGGCGCCCGTGCCGGGCCTCAAGGTCTCGATCAACGCCGACGGCGGCAGCTTCTCCTTTGGAGGCAACGACACCAAGCCCGGCCAAGAAGACATCTCCGACACCGAGGGCAACTTCGTCGTCAAGGATGCGGGCACGGGCAAGGTCCGCATCATGATCATGGCGCCCAGCTTCACCGACGACGACTACGGCTGGCACTGGATGAACAAGCGCCTGCCCGCCAAACCAACCGAGCAAGACCTCGGGACGATCGAGCTCATCAAGAAGCGGATCGATCGCGGCGAAGAAAAAGGCGACCTCGGCTTCAAGGGCAAAGACCAAGAGCCAGGGACCGAGCCAGAAGATGTCCGGCACGTGGTCGCCTTCGTGCGCCCCAACAGTCCCGCAGCCAAGGCCGGGCTCGAGCCTGGTGACGAGATCGTCAAGGTCGACGGCCAGGATGTCACCGGGACCAATGCCTACCGCTACGGCAAGCTCCTCAACGTGCTCCCGGGGCGCAAGGTGTCGCTCACCCTGGCGGCGGGTGCCAAGGTCGACATCACCGCCGGTCCCCCCGTCTGAACCTGGCAACCAGCGGCGTTTGCTCACAACGGTGTGTCGTGGAGCACCCACGGGGAGGCGGTCGAGATTGACCATGCTCGGCTCGCCCCCGTACCGTCAGGCCATGCACTGGACTCGACCTGCTTGGACCGTCGCCATCTTCGCGCTTGCGCTCGTTTCGGGGTGCACCGACGACGAGGGACCCTCGGCGGGCGAGTCGGGGTCGAACAACAACACCAGCAGCGCCGACGAGAGTGCGGACGAGACCGCCGGACCGCCGCTGTCGGAGTGCCTGGCCAATGCCGTCGGCGATGCCAGCGACGACATGGCGAGCGATCCCCTCATGAACACGTGGGGAGCACCGTGCTCCACCGATGCCGACTGCGTGGCGTTGATCGGCGAAGGAGCGGTCTGCGACACCCTCGCTGTCGTGTACGAGCTCCCGGGGGGCTACTGCACCAAGCCGTGCACCCTCCCCGATGCGGACACGCGCTTCGTGCTCGACGATCCCGTGTGCGATCCCAACGGAGGCATCGCGTGCATCGGCGTCATGGGCCAGTTCGAGCGCTGCGGTCCCCCCTGCCTGGGCGACATGCAGTGCAACCGCGACGGCTATGTCTGTCGGCTGATGCCGCTCATCGGGGTGGAAGGCGACCCCCGCATGTGCCTGATGCCCGACTGCTGCCTCGACGGCTGCGAGTGACGGGGCGCCAACACGAGGTGGCCTCGCGAGGGCCGGGCGGTCGCAGGTAGACGTGGTTGCAGTCTAGGCGGCTCATCAATCGCAGTGGGCAGACCCTGCGATTGATGAGCTGTGACGACGGGATCGACGACGGGCGCCGTCCAACCCACGACCCCACCGGGAGGTTCGAGGCCAGCGTACTCGCGAACCGTGGGATGCGAGCAGTGACGACGGGCTTGCTCCCGAGCCACGGCAGGACGGCCACCCCGACCAGGCGCCAGCGAGAGGCAAGCGCTGTCCGGCCCCGCGATGAACCGCGACATCCGAGCGCCGATCGTCGATTGATCGCACACTCGTCGACGGGTGCGGACAGCCCCGCCCACACCGTCTCGAACACGTCGACGCACTACGGAAACCCAAGCGTGCTTCCTCCCGAGCGCTCGCCGCCCGTCGCGGGAGTCGAGTCCTCCTAGGTTGAGGGAGACGAGACCCGCGATGTCGAACGGTTGAGAATCACAAGGTCAAAGGTTCCCCGAGGTCGTCACGAAGGAGCCTTCATCGCTGACGAACCCTCGCGCGTGATGCGAGGGCGCGCCACCGCCGAGAGCCTTGCTGATCGAATTGTGGTGCTCGTCATGCTGTTGCGGAATCGATTCCGCGTCGGCGGGCACTGACCTAGACAGTGGACCCCACCCTGCCCGTGGTGGTCGGAAGGGCGCCCGTCGCTTCGGTGACCCCCCTACCGCCAATTTCCTGTCGAACTTCTCGCGCGAGCGCGACGGATTTCGACGACCGTGGCCATTCAAGAGGCAGGTTTCCTGGATTTTCCACGTGCGCCAGGTTCGGGAGCATCGTAAGCCATCTACTGTCGTAAGACGTAGTCCGTAGACCTACCTCCGTTCCGTGCATCCCTGGCCTGCGCGGACCCCTCGTTTCTGGAGCTCGCCTTCGTGCCCATTGCCCTGCTGCCACTCCTTTCGTTCGCCCTTGCCGATCTGCCGCCCCCGCCGGACATCACGGCGATGCCCCTTCCGCCCACGCTGGTCGTCGGCGGACAGGTCGCAGACGTGTGCGAGTGGCCATCGACGGTGCAGCTGGCGACCCAGTTTGGCGAGCCGTTTTGCACGGGCACCCTGCTCGACGAGCGCACCGTGGTCACCGCCGCGCACTGCATCGACCCCCAGTTTTCGTTCTGGAGCCCCGATCAGATCATGTTCGGCGAGTCGAGCTCCGCGCCCGCGCTCTCCACTCCGATCAGCAGCTGTACGCCTCATCCTCTATGGGATCCGGGCGACGGCAATCCAGGTAGCTCGTACTTCTACGACCTCGCCGTGTGCACCCTGAGCCAGGACGCACCCGACGTCCCCATCGTGCCCCCGCTGATGGGCTGCGAGGCGTCGGCGTTGGTGCCAGGCGCCGAGATGACGATCGTCGGCTTTGGCACCGACAACGAGAACAGCTCCGAGGGCGGGGGTACCAAGCGCTGGGTGGTCAACACCATCGAGACGGTCGACCTGGCCAGCAACGACCTCACCCTGCTGGGGACCCCCCAGGGTGGGAGCGCCTGCTTCGGCGACTCGGGCGGGCCCGTCTTCATCGAGCTTCCCGACGGGAGCTGGCGCGTCTCGGGCGTCACCTCCACCGCGCACCCCAGCGTCTGGGGCCAGTCGCCCATCTGTGGTTTTGGTGTCGTCTACGACATGATCCACACCCAGATGGAGTGGTTCGAGACGCAGACCGGACGCGACCTCACTCCCTGCCACGATGCCGACGGCACCTGGAACCCCGACGAGCGCTGCGATGCGTTTCCGATGGACCTCCAGCCGGCCGGCGCCGCATGGGCCTCCATGTGCGACGGCGGTCAGATCTCCGGGCCAGGAGCCAGCTGCGGTGATCCATTCCAGGGTGGCGACCCCACCGAGACGGGCGGAGAGACCGAGGGCGACACCGACGGTGACACCGACACCGAAGGGCCCGACGACACCACGGGCAGCGACACGGAGCCGGGCACCACGGGGGGTTCGGGCCCGCTCGATCCTTCCACCGGTACCGCCCCCGGAGGCAGCGGCTCCAGTGATTCTGGCCCCGTCGATCCCCCCGGAGGTACCGGGAGCAGCGGCGGAGCCAGCGAGACCGGGGAACTCCCGGCCGATGACGATGGAGACTCGGGATGCGGCTGCCGCCAGTCGTCTCCTGGCGGCAGCGCGCTGGCCCTGTTCGGGCTCGTGCTCGGGGTGGCTACGCGGCGGCGTCGCCGGGTGACCAGCTCCCGTTGACCGCAGCCGTGCCTCCGGTCGTCGCCACGGCGGCGGCCAGGGGCTCGAGCGCGGCATCGAGGGCTTCGTGCATATCCGTCACGAAGATGAACTCGACGGCGGCACGCGTGTCCTCGGGGATGTCGTCCACATCCCGCTCGTTCTTCGCCGGCAACACCACCCGGGTGATGCCCGCACGGTGTGCCGCCATCACCTTCTCCTTGATCCCTCCCACGGGGAGCACGCGACCGCGTAGCGAGCACTCGCCGGTCATGGCCGTGTCGGGACGGACGCGGCGACCGGTGAGCAACGAGGCCAGGGCGGTGAACATGGTCACCCCCGCAGAGGGCCCATCCTTGGGGATCCCTCCGTCCGGCA
>JAHZJA010001312.1 GCA_022601155.1 Deltaproteobacteria bacterium
GAAACGAGGTCATGAACGCGAAAGGCCCGGCGGTCGTGAGCTTGTTGGCTGCCAAGCAGGACCACGAGGAGGACACGGCCCCGACCCCCGGGTGAAGCACGGGCAAACCGATACCCAGAGCCCTGTCGCGGCGTACCCCGGCGGTGCCGTCGGTGGGCGAAGCTACTGAATCGTCGAGTATACGCGCACAGACTCGGGCTCCGGGCGGCTCGCCACGGCAATGTCCGCGCCTTCCCCTTCGAGCACCTCGCAGGCTCCCGATCCCGGCCTCGGTGCGGCGCCGGATCACCACAATTGCCAGGTGAGCAGTCGACGGTCCATGGACCCGAGGGGGTCCACCCGCAGGTCCTCCGATACGGAGCAGACGCCACCCGTACGCAGGGCGGCGCCTCTTTACAGTCATGAGATCCGCAAGACCGCAGAGCGCGCAGATTCAACTCGGCACAACGGTGGCCCCGAGCTTGGAGGGTCGACAACCACGCTGACCGGGGAGCGTGCTTCGGGGCCCCCGAATTCATCTGCTGTGTCTCGTACCCGCTTCGTCGAAGACCAATCGCCCGGGCCCGTTCAATTATTGGATCCCGTCGTGGCCACCATGATCGCAACCTCCCGAGATCACTTGCCGATGAACAGTGTAGCCAGTTCGAGTGAAGACCGTTGATGGAAGCCAACGCAGCTGGCCAACATTTCTGGTGTTGGGCACCGTCAACCATAGGGTGAAGGGTTACCTTTATTGTGATGGTTCCCATGCACATTGGTAAATCGCTATTTTTCGCTCTTGTTCTTGGGTGTTTGGGTTGTGATCCGTTGGCAGCCGTCGCCCCGCAGGATCGTGGGCCGTCGTCCACCAACGCCATCCACAAGTGCTCGGTATGCCCTCCGCCGTCACCGGATCCAGATACTCACCCGCCGCAGCTTCCCGCGCTCTCGCTGAGCGCATCGTGGGCCCGCCGCTCGGGATCGACCACGCGCCGCGTGATCAGTCCTCCTGGCGGTAGCAACTCCGAGCTCTCGCACCCCCTGAGCACGCCCGTCCCTCTGAGCAGTAGAACCCCGCGGAGATGACCGACGAGACTACGGCGACCGCGCTGTCGCTCGATCGTGCCTTGGGGTCGCGTATTCGCGAGTCCAAGGATCCCCGCGCGGACGCGCTCGCGCGGCAGGTGGCCTATCAGACCATCCGCCAGGAGCTCTTCGAGCGTGGAGAGGAGCTGATGTTCGGCCGCTATCGCATCGATCGCCTCATCGGCCGCGGCGGTATGGCCGAGGTGTTCGAGGGCTACGACCCCGAACTCGATCGTCGCGTGGCGATCAAGCGCGTGCGCCACGTGCCTCCCGCTGCCGAGGGGTCTGCGTGGCGCCAGGCTCTGCTCACCGACGCCCGCAGTGCCGCGAGGATTCAGCACCCGCACATCGTTGAGATGCACGACTGCGGACTCCATGCCAACGAGTTGTTCGTGGTGATGGAGCTGGTGCAGGGGCCCACGCTGGCCGAGTGGCTGACACAGGCGGACAGAGGATGGCGCGAGATCGTCGAGATGTTCGTGCAAGCGGGTCTTGGCCTGGCGGCCGCCCACGCTCGTGGGGTCGTCCACCGCGACTTCAAGCCGAGCAACGTGCTGATCGGGACCGATGGCCGTGCCCGAGTCGCCGACTTTGGGATTGCTCATGCGCTCGGAGGACTGGACTCCGCCCCCGATCCCACGGCGCGAAGCTCGGGCTCGATGAAGCTGGTGGGTACGGCGCGCTACATGGCACCCGAGCAGATCCAAGGATCCTCGATCGGACCGGCTGTCGACCAATTCGCGTTCTGTATCTCGCTGTACCAGGCGGTGTTTCGGTCCGGACCTTTCGAGGGCGCGACCATCGACGCGCTGCTCCTCGACGTCATCGAGGGGCGTCCGCGGGTACCCCGGGACCGACACGGAGCCCCCCGGGCGTTGGTCACCGCCATCCTCCATGGGTTGGCCGCCCGCCCCGAGCTTCGCCATGAGTCGATGCGGGCGCTCATCGGCACACTCGAGTCGATTCTGCGTCGTCGCCAACGCTGGTTGCTGATCGGCGCAGGAGCGTTGCTGAGCACGGTCGCCGGAGTTGGCGGGTACGCGTGGCCGCGGGACTCCGGGCCCCCGCCGTGCGCCCGCGTGGACGGGCCATGGTCTTCGGCCCGACGACAGATGACCCGAGATGCGCTGCTCGACACATCGGTGGAACCGACACAGCCCATCCGCGACACCCTCGCGGGCCTCGAGCGCCGCGCGACGGCCTGGAGCGAGGCTCGAGTCGACGCATGCCTCGCGACACGGGTGCTCGGCGAGCAGTCCGACGAGGTGATGGACCTGCGCATCGCGTGTCTGGATCGTCAGCGCGCGTCGTTCGAATCGGTCGTCAACGAGCTGATCGAGACGCAGCCCCCGGGATGGGTGGCCGGGGACTTGGTCGGCCGCCTCCCGTCGGTCGCGGCCTGCGACGCACATGTGGTGCGAGAGCGTTCCACCATGGCTCAGGCGTTTCGGTCGCGGACGGACCGGTCTCAGTCTCCCCGTGCCGAGTCTCGGTGGCGTGACCTCCGAGCGCGGTTGGACCACGCGTACGGACAGGGTATCCGCAGCCATGCAGACGTCGCTCACCGCGAGGCCGAAGCCGTCGCGCAGGCCGCCCACCAAAGTGGTTTTCGCTATCTGGAAGCATCGGCATCTCTCATCGCGGCGGCGCACGGCATTGCGTCCGCGCGTACACAGCACGACGACCGCGGGGCCCGACAACGCCTGCGTGACGCCGTGCCCCTGGCCATCAACGCGGGTGCGCCCGAGCTCGTGGCCGAGACTCTGATCGTGATAGTCGCAGTCGATGCTCTGGAGATGTCGCATGCCGACCAAGAGTTCCTGCTCGACGTAGCCGAAGCCCACGCCAGCGGGACCGCCGAGCGGGCCACGTTGTCGGACCGCGTCGAGCTCGCCCGGGGTACGCTCGCCCTTCGACAGCACGAGGACCAGGAGGCCCACTCTCGGTTCGAGGCGCTGGTGGAGCGCAGTCCGTACGCGTCGACGGGCCTCGTCGCCGCCGAGCGCCTAGGACGTCTGCACCGTGAGGCAGGGCGGATGGACGCCGCGCGCCAGACTTGGGGTGCACTCCGCCAGCGGCTCGCGTCGCTCGACCGAGGCCACCCAATGCTCGCGGCCACCGTCAACAACCTCGCGCAGCTGGCGTTGGACGAGCGAGATCTGGTCCAGGCCGAACGCCTCGGACGACTCGCCCTGACCCTCTCCGATGGAGGCCCGCCAGACAGCATCCATCACCACGAGGCCTCGCTGACTCTGGCCACGGTGCTGCGACGCGGACAATCGTACGACCAAGCCCTCGAGCTTCTCGCCAAGGCGGTCCCCGAGCTTCGCGCGAGGGGCTACCACGCCCGGACACTGCTCGCGCGCGTGCTGGAGGAGCGCATCGAAGTGGAGCTGGAGATGAACGCCTTCGATGCTGCGGTTCGTACTGCGCAGTTGCTCGCGGCCCACCTCGAGTCGCAGGACTCCGCGGAGCGGTCACGGACCCACATGATGCTGTCCAAGGCCTTGCTCGCAGCAAAGCGACCGGCCGAGGCCTTGGCCCATGCCGAGCGAGCGCTCCATGATCCCCCCACGACGCCGATGCTGGCCGCCGAGATCCACTTTCGGCATGCCGAGGCATCGTATGCAAATGGAGACGCGGTCGCCGCGGTGCGCAGTGCCTCGCGAGCGTGGGCACTGCTCGAAGGCCCGGCCGCCGAGGTGGCGCGAACCGACATCCAACAATGGGCCGCGACGTACGGACTGACCCTGGAGGAACGATGAACTCGACCACGAGTGCGGATGTCCGCTTGCTTAGGGCCTGGGCGGCTGGCGATCGCAACGCCGGCGAGGCCCTCTACGATCGGTACTTCGACATCGTCTATCGGTTCTTTCGCTGCAAGGTGCCCGACGCGACTGCCGATCTGACCCAAGCCACGATGGAGGCTCTCATCAGGAGCAACCATCGGTTCGAGGGCCAGGGCAGCTTCCGCTCGTTCGTCCTGGGGATCGCCGTCAACGTGCTACGGAATCATCTGCGGTCGAGAGGTCGGTCGCGGATCGACTTCGTGGGCAACGACGATTCCTGTGAAGAACTGGGCCTTGGGCCGTTCGAGCTGGTGGCCGACGACCAGGATCAGAAGCTGCTGGTCAAGGCGCTACGACGGATTCCGATCGAGCTTCAGATCGTGATCGAGCTGCACTACTGGGAAGAAATGAGCTCACGAGAGATCGGGGTCGTGCTCCAGGCCCCCGCTTCCACGATTCGCGCTCGACGACAGCGGGCCAAGGTCCTCCTGCGTCGGCAGCTGGAGCGCATGATGAGCGGCCCCGAACGCGTGGAGACCACGCTCGTGGGGTTGGCGACCTGGGCGGAGGAGCTTCGGCAGCGCATCGGGATACCATCGTCGTCGACAGCGGAGCACGGGCCGAGAGCGTAGACTCCTCGCGGCGGCCTGGCTGATCGTCGTCGATGGCTCCGTCAGAGATCCACGCGGGGGCGACTACCAGGGTGAGCCAATCGCCTCGAACGAGATGAGCCGAGGCATTGCTCGCTCGCATTTGGGCGCCCCAAGGTCGATGACTGTCTGACTCGTGGGAGAGCCCACGAGCTGACGTTGGGGCCTGGTACCCATGGACCACGGAGTCGACGCAATGAACAACCCCTCTGACGTGGCACATCTCGGGTCTCGAAGGCCATCACAACTTCCAGCAACTGTTGCTCGAGCGCATCTCGACGGAGGACCACGAGCAGGCCAGCGAGGCGCACCACAACGTCGTGGACCTCATCGACACGGTGTTGCCCGAGATCGAACGCGTCGATGAGGAGCCGACGTTTCGGGGCAAGACCCTCAACGTCCAGCTGACGGACACGCCGAACAACGGGCATCCGGGCTGGAAGGCGTATGCATCGGCCAAGCGCAGCGGCTGGGGGTCGGTCTGCGTCGATACCAAGTCGAAGGTCGGCAACAACGTCGTCGATCCCCGGCCAGGCCTGCAAGGGCGGTATCGGTCCATCCGTGTCGCAGACCGCCCACGCATCGCATCCCAACCCCGATGACCAAGCCAACCAGCGAGCCGTCTGCCCGGGGAGGCGCGTCCGCGCTCCCATCCAACAACCGCCCCACCCAGCCTAGGGAGGCGAACCGCGAGATCGTAGGCGCCAAGGTGCGTCAGGGGCCGTTGATGGGTAGGAGCGAGGCCGAAGCTGTGC
>JAHZJA010000113.1 GCA_022601155.1 Deltaproteobacteria bacterium
ACCGCGGTGGGTCCTGGGGGATGTGAGCGCGTCTTCGAGGAGACGTTCTGGCCGATCACGACCCCGTGCGACCCTCAGTGATGGCCGTCCGACCGGACGTCTCGACGACCGCATGTCAGGGACCGATTGCGTTTCGGAGGGCAACTCGACGTCGTGAATTCGCCCCACGTGGCGGCGAGTTCATCCCTCCGCCGACGAGCTCGGCCCGCTGCGCACGACGTTGAACGGCGCTTCGAATCGGGTGGTAGGGCCACCGACAATGACCGGGCGACGGAACGAGACGGGTCAGGCGACGCTGCGCCTGGCCCCGTCTCGTCCGACGACACCGGCGCCGCCCCCACGGCTTCTCTTGGTTCCGGCGTCGTCCGACTCCTGGGCTATCCTATCGGCCTCGATGTTGCCGATACTCGACCTCCGCGCCGTACTTGCCTCGTTCGTGCTCGCCTCCACCGCCGCCTGCGTGCTCGTGGATTCCGACACCGGCTCGGAGTTGTCGATGCTCCGCAGTCAGCAGCGGGTGCAGGCCAACCGGGTCGCCGTCGCGCTGTGCGAGTCGTACTACGCGTGCGGGTGCGAGGAACGGTTCCCCGACCACGAATCAGAGGCCGAGTGCGTCAAGCTCACCTCCGACGGTCTCGTTGCCCGCCTCGAGCAGGGCATCGATCGCGGTCTCGAGTACGACCCTTCGTGCCTCGACACCTACGCTGAACTCGCCGAGGGCATGGGGTGCACGGCGGAGTTCGATCTGATCTTCGATGCCCCCCTGTTCGCGCTCATCAGCGCGGCCGATGGTTGCCGCACCTACTTCGGCATCAATGAGGACCAGCAGGGGTGCACCCGCCTTCCCACTGCGCATGGCGACTCCTGTGCGTCGAATCTATACTGCCACCCGGAGTTCGACCTGTGTGTCACCGAAACGCAGCCCGGCGTGGGCAATCCGTGCTCTGATAACGGGTTCCTCGAGTGCGGCGTGGACCTGTATTGCGCCGGAGAGCCTTCCAGCGGAGATCTGCGCTGCGCGGTCCGGCCGGGGCCGGGTGAACCCTGCCCGGACAACTCGAGCTGCTCCATCCACGCCGCCTGCGAGCTTGCCACCGAGACCTGCGTCGCGCTCCCCTTGTTGGGCGAGCCCTGCCTCTCCAACGTTCTGTGCGATTTCGGTCTGCAATGCGTCGAGGGCATCTGCATCGAAGGCAGTGCCAACGGCGAGGCCTGCGGCGTCAGATGTGGCCTGGGCCTGACCTGCAACGACGACGAAGCCTTGTGCGAGCCCAGGCGCCCCCTCGCTTGCGACCTCCAAGACCTGCTGCCCTGATCCCACGCTGGGACGACCCGCGGCCGGCCATCGGACATTCGCGTGGGAACGCGCTGCCGGAACTCGGTTGCTCGACCGTAGACCGCTGACCGTCGTCAGCGTAGAGCAGCTCGGCGACAGGAAACCGCTGCCTTCAAAAGTGGGAGGCACATCGGCTCACCGGTTCGCGGCAACCGTACTCGACCACTGTTCGATCTCTCGGATTTGGTCCTCAAACTCGTCCCCGGCGGTCTGGTAGTAGCCCAGCGCCGCTTGGGCCAGCGTCCGGGCCCTGTGTCGGTCACGAGCGGGCTCCTCGACGTTCCACAGGACGCGAGACAGCAAGAATGCTCTGGCGCCGAGCAGCTGCGGTGGCTCGTCGTCCTGACGACCGTCCCACACCTCCTGGGTGAAGGTCACAGCCTCTTGTTCCTGGCCGAGTGCGAGCAAGCTCTCCGCTCGCAGCCTCTGTGCGGTGAACAGGACCTCCGGATCGGTGTCGGCCGACAGGTGCGCCAGCGCGATTCGAGACTCTTCGGCCACCTGCTGATAGTCGTCCCGCTTCATCAAGACGGCGGCGAGCTCGACACGAATCTCTGCGGCCCCGGGGTGCTCGAGCCCCAAGGCCTCCAGCGTGACCGACAGCGCAGCGCGCAACTCCACCTCGGCCTCGTCGAGCCGACCCTGTTGATGGAAGATGGAACCGAGGTTGCCCCGTCTGGCCCCCACGGTCGGGTGCCGCGGCCCGTGTGCCTTCTCGGTAATGTCCACTGCGGCACGCCCATGCGTCAGGGCCTCCGTGTACCGACCCTGCATGGCCTCGAGGTGGGCCAACTTGCTGTGAACCAGCCCGAGGCCAGGGTAATCAGCGCCGTATGCCTCCTCCAAGGCGGTCAACGCCGAATTCAGCTCCACCTCCGCCTCTTCGTACCGATGCAGCGATATGAGCGTGCCGCCCAGATTGACCCGCGCCCGTGCCGTGCGCGGATTGTCGACGCCCAGCACCCGCCCTTCCGAGTCGACCGAGGCACGGTGCTGAACCAGCGCCTGCTCGTACTTCCCCTGGGAATGAAGCACGTTGCCGAGGTTGTTCCGGATGGTCAAGACGTGGAGGTGGTCGGGCTCGAGACTCTGCGAGACCAGCTCGAGTCCGGCCCGTAGCTCCGTCTCCGCTTCCGCGGGCCGACCTGCGAGCTGCAAGACCGCACCGAGGCGGTTCCGCGTATCGGCCACCGACATGGGATGGACTTGCGGCGTCTCCACCTGAACGGCCAGGGCGGCGCGAAGTTCCTGCTCTGCCTCCGCATACTTGCCCTGCACGCGAAGGATGGACGAACGCTGGGACCGCGCGGCGGCTCGTCTGCCCGGGTCGCTGCCGGCCAACGCGAGCACCAGTGGCCAGTCGTGGAGCGCCTGTTCCGGGCGGTGCTGTTTGACGCCGATGATGAACATGCGCTTGGCCAACGCCTGCCTCAGTAGCTCCCACTGTCTCGATAAGGCGGCGAACTCCACCGCCTTGGTGACGGTGGCCAGCGCGGCGTCATGCTCCCCCACCCCGTCGAGCACGCGGCTGTGCTCCAACGCGTGCTCGGCGTGGACCGGCTCATAGTCGACCCCCGTCAGGACCTCCTGCGCCGCGTCGATGGCCTGCCGCGCCTTGGGGTAGCGGCCTGCACGACGCTCGGTCC
>JAHZJA010001313.1 GCA_022601155.1 Deltaproteobacteria bacterium
GGACACCCGGCCCTCGATTCGACCTCCGACGAGGGCTCGGGCGACGCGGCTGCGACCCCTTCGTCGCCCTGACGCCGCGCTCTGCGACGGTTGGCGCCTGGTGTCACCTCTTTGGCGCACCCGGCCCCTGGTCGCGTCCGTCCGTCGTGGCCATCTTCCATGTATGGACACCGCGATGACCCTCCGCGAGGCTCGCGACCGCTACCTCGCCAACGCCGGCCTCAGCACCGACAGCTACCACGAGGACTGGGTGGACATCCGATTCGCCGGCCTCCCGCTGAGACTGCCCAGCCCCGCCGCCCGCAAGCGCGTGCTGCCCCTCCACGACATCCACCACGCCCTCACCGGGTACCAGGCCGACATCCTGGGCGAGGCGGAGATCGGGGCGTGGGAGCTGGGTACGGGGCTCGGGCCGCACGTCATCGGATACCCCTTCGTCCTGCTGGCCCTGGCGTGGTCACCGATGGTGGCACCCCGCCGGGTGTTCCGTGCATTCGTTCGCGGGCGTCGCACGGGCAACTTCTACTGCCAACCCCCGCCCGACGACGTGCTGGACCAAGACCTCCACACCCTGCGTCGACAGCTCGGGCTCGACCACCACGATCCGCGGGCCCGCTTCACCGACGTGGTCGCTTTCGTCGGATGGTTCGCGCTCGCCCTGTTCTTCGGCGTGTTCGGCGTGCTGCTGCTGCCGCTGATGCTCGTGCTGGGAGTCTGGGCCCAGTGGCAGACACGCCACACCGCAGCCCACCCCTGAACGAGCCGAACCTCGGGACGCCTCACGAGGAGGACGGCAGCGCGGACGCTTCGATGCGCTTCGACAGCGTGTCCACCATGTCGGCGGCCGCGAAGGTGCGTACGAACTGCAGCATGGCATCACGCGCGACTTCGTCGGGCGGCTGGGCCATCCCTCGGCCTTCCCACAACGCCAAGCGCACCTGACTCATGGCCGTGGCCGTGCGTGCGCACAGCTCGGGATCGTCGGTCCGAAACACGCCGCTGGCCATCCCCTCGCGCATCGCTGCGATGAGCATCTGCAGGCCGGCCTCCCAGGCCCGCGTTTGCTCCGGCGTTCGTAGCTCGTCGGTCGTTCCCCACGGCACGCGCTCGCGCAGCTGCACCCGCAAGAACTCGGGGTGTGCCATGTGAAAGCGCAGGTAGCCCTCGAGCCCAGCCCGCACCCGACCGAAGGCATCGGTCGCACCGAGCACCTGCCCACCCACCTGCTGCATCAGCGCGGTGAGCCGGTCGGACTGCACCGCCCGGAACGCATCCCACTTCTTGGGGAAGGTCGTATAGAAGGTGGCAATCGAGACGCCGGCCGCCTTGGCGATGGCCTGGACCTTGGCCGCGTCGTAGCCATGGCTGGCGAACACGCGCTCGGCGGCGTCGACGATCGCCTCGCGATAGAGCGCCCGCCGGGCCTCCTTGAGGCGATGGCGGGGAGAGGACAGGTCGTGCGCAGCGTCGCTTGACATCAGGTACAGCGCAGAATAGTAGCTCAACCAAACAGAATCTCAATTCTGTTTTCGCGCATTTTTCGCACTCTCACCGGATTTATCCCACCATGCCCGATCTCTCCGGACGCGCCCCGGGCCCACCTCCCGATTTTTCGCAGGCCCGCACCCGTCGCCAAAAAGCACGCGCCGCCGGCCTCGATCCCGACTACTGGTATGCGGTCGAGCGCTCCAGCTCCCTGCGCAAGGGCGGGCGCTTCGAGACCAAGTTCCTCGGGCGATCCATCGCTGTGTTCCGAGGCGCCGACGGCCTGGTCCGCGCGGTGGAAAACCGCTGCGCCCACCGTCACCTCAAGCTCACCGAAGGCGCGGTCGTGGGCTGCCGACTGGTGTGCCCGTACCACGGATGGTCGTACGACGGCGACGGCAAGGCCGAGATCCCCCACGACCTGTTCGGCAAGAAGGCACCCAACATTCGCATCGCCACCGTCCCCGTGCGCGAGCGCTATGGCCTCATCTTCGTGTTTCCCGGCGACCCGGAGGTGGCCAAGGTTCGCGACGTCCCCTCGATCCCCGAGCTCGAGGGGGCACGGCCGTGGCCGCACACCATCGTGCAGTTCGATTGCCCCGGGCACCACTCGATGCTGCTCGAGAACGTCTCGGACTTCACCCACGGGTTCTTGCACCGCAAGTTCCAGCCGTTCGACGGCACCGACCTGCTGCGGATCGAGGAGATCGGTGACCGCGTGGAGCTCGAGTACAAGTCGAAGATCGGCGCCGGTCGGCTGCAAGACATGTTCATCGACCGCGGCGACGAAGGCTGCGACCACATGCTGGCGTGCTTCGACTACCCGTATCACTGGTCGAACACCCAAGATCGCATCAAGCACTTCTTGTTCACGCTGCCGATGGACGAGTCGACCAATCGGCACTTTTTCATCTTCTACCTGCGACCGGGGGCGATCCGCCTGCCGGGGCTGGGGGCCGTGCCACGCTGGCTGGCCGACAAGATGATGAAGATGACCCGCTACACCACGCTACAGCCGCTGCTGGGCCAGGACGTATGGGTCATCGGTCACGAGCAGGACGGCTGGGAGCGCCACTGGGATCGCCCGGCCCCGGAGCTGTCGCCCGTGGTCAAGGCCTTCCAAGACCTGACGATTCGCAAGTGGGACGAGTACCTCACGCGCAGCGAAGCCGCACCCAAGGGCCGCGGCGCCCGTCGCAGCGGCGATGACCTCGTCTCCACCGAGAGGCTGGCCCGATGAACGCTCCCATCGATCTTCGTGCCGAAGCTGGCGCCATCCGCTGCTTCGATCCCGCCACCCGTGATCATCTGGGCACAGTCGCCGTCGACTCGCCCGTGCAAGTCCGCGAGGCGATCGCGCGCGCGCGCGAGGCCCAGATCGGCTGGGCCGAGACCGACTTCGCCCTGCGGCGTCGCGTGCTGCAGCGGGTGGCCGACGCCGTCCTCGACCAGGTCGACGGCCTGGTCGACCTCATCGTGCGTGACTCGGGCAAGACCCGCGAGAACGCCCTGATGGGCGAGGTGTGGACGGTGCTGGAGAAGCTCCGTTGGACCATGTCCCAGGGCCCACGGCACCTGCGACCCGAGCCCGTCTCCTCGGGGTTGTTGGTGCACAAGCGCGCTCGACTCGAGTACCGCCCGCTGGGGGTGATGGGGGCGATCATCCCCTGGAACTACCCGTTCCAGAACATCATGAACCCCCTCATCCCCGCGCTGATGGCCGGCAACGGCTTCGTCGTCAAGCCGTCGGAGTGGGTGGCGTGGTCGGCTCGTCCGTTCGTGCAGCTGGTGCGCGACGCGTTGGAGGCCGAAGGGCAGTCGCCCGAGCTGGTCCAGGTGGTGCAGGGCTACGGCGAGACCGGCCAGGCTCTCATCGCGGGGGGCATCGACAAGCTGGTGTTCATCGGCTCGGTTCACAACGGTCGTCGCGTGCTCGAGGCCGCCGCCCGCACGATCACCCCCGTGGTGCTGGAGCTGGGCGGCAAGGATCCGTTCATCGTGTGCGACGACGCCGATCTGACCCAGGCCGCCCATGCGGCGCTGTCGGGGTGCTTCATCTCCGCGGGCCAGAACTGCGTGGCCGCCGAGCGCCTGCTGGTGTTCGATGCCGTCTACGACGAGTTCACCACCTTGGTCGGCGATCTGGTCCAAGGCATGCGACAAGGCGGACCCAACGACGGGCTGGTCGACGTCGGGGCCATGGTCACCCCGATGCAGCTCGACCTCGTCGAAGGCCTGGTCGATCGCGCGGTGGCCCAGGGCGCACGGGTGGTCGCGGGCGGGCACCGGGTGCTCAACGAGCAGGGCGATTTCTTCGCTCCCACGGTGCTGGCCGACGTCACGCCGCAGATGGAGATCATGCAGGAGGAGACCTTCGGCCCGGTGATGTTGCTGTGCCGGGTTCGCGACGACCACGACGCGATCGCCGTGGCCAACGGCACCAGCTTTGGTCTGTCGTCGTCGGTGTTCAGCCGCGACCGTGACCGCGCCCGCACGATCGCAGGGCGGCTCGAGGCGGGGATGACCGCGATCAACGACTTTGGCGGCATGACCTACATGGCCCAAGACCTCACCTTCGGTGGCGTCAAGGACTCCGGCTACGGCCGCATCAATGGACGCGAGGGCCTGCGGGCGTGCTGCAACGTCAAGGCGGTCCTCGACGACCGATTCCCGGTAGGGTTCGCCAACAAGCTGTTCCCCGTCGCCAGCGGTGACTTCGCGCGGATCAAGGGTGCCGTACGCCTGGTCTACGGGCAGGGGTTGCGCCGCAAGCTGGGTGGCGTGGCCGACCTCGTGCGCGGCTGGAAGGGGCGCTCATGAACGAGTCGTTCGACTACGTGGTGGTGGGCGGCGGCTCGTCGGGGTGCATCGCCGCGGCCAAGCTGGCCGAGGACCCGAGCTGTCGCGTCCTGCTGCTCGAGGCGGGACCGCGCGCCGAGGATCATCCCGAGACGCTTTCTGCCGATGGCTACAAGCACGCGTTCATCAACGACCGCGTGATCTGGGAGCGCTTCACGGCCCCCCAGGCTCACGCCGGCAACCAGCGGATCTTCGCGGGAACCGGCACCGTGCTTGGCGGCAGCGGCTCCGTCAACGGCATGGTCTACACGCGCGGCGACGCGCGCGACTACGACGACTGGCCCACCGGGTGGCGCTGGGACGACGTGGCCCCCGACTTCGCCCAGATCGAGGCCAAGCTCCGCCCGCGCTCCCGCCCGCCCACGCGCTGGACCGAGGCATGTGTCTCGGCCGCGGTGACCTGCGGGTTCTCGCGCACCACCGACATGAGCAATGGCGATCTCGGCAACGTGGTCGGCTACGAACCAATGACGTTCGAGGGCGACCGCCGCCGCAGCTCCTACGTGGCGTTCATCAAGGATGCGGGACCGCGCGACAACCTCGTCGTCCGGGCCGGCGCCTTCACCCATCGCTTGGTGTTCGAGGGTCGGCGGGTGGTGGCGGTGGAGTACGAGCACGAGGGCTCGCGGCAGACCGCGACCGTCGAGCGCGAAGTGGTGATGTGCGCGGGCACCCTGGAGACGCCCAAGCTGCTGATGCTCTCGGGCGTGGGACCCGAGCAGGCGCTGCGAACCCAGGGCATCCCCATGGTCGTCGAGCACGGCGCGATCGGTCAGAACCTCCACGACCACCCCAACGTCCCGCTGTTCTTCCTGTCGCGTCAGCGTATCGACTGCAACTATCCCCAGCTGTACAGCTTTTACCGGACGCTCGCGGGAGCCTCGCTTCCGCCCGGCCAGAGCGACACCTGCTACGTATTCTGGCCGGCCCGTTCGGCGATGAAGCAGGCGGTGCAGCGGGTACTGCCGGGCCAGGTGCTGCCCGAGGGGCTGTACGGCGGTCCGCTCAAGCAGGCGATTCGCAGCGGCGTGGGCATGGCCTTTCGCTCCGCGGCGGTACGGCGCTTCGTCGATCACCTGTACGGCATCGTCGTGATCCTCGGCAAACCACGCAGTCGCGGAAGCCTTCGCCTGCGCTCCTCCGATCCACGCGCCCAAGCGGTCATCGACCCGGCGTACTTCTCCCATCCCGACGACATGGCCACGATGGTCGAGGGCGTCACGCTCGCGCGCAAGCTCAGCCGCAGCGGAGGACTGGGGGCGTGGCGCAGCAAGGAACTGATGCCGGGGCCGCTCAACCGCTCGCCCGCACAGATCGCCCGCTGGGTGGGTCGCAACGCGATCACCACCTATCACTTCGCGGGCACCTGCCACATGGGCGACACCGAGACGGCGGCCTGTGACGCCCGGCTGCGCCTGCGCGGTACCGCCAACGTGCGCATCGGTGATGCCTCGGCGATCCCCTTCACCCCGGTGTCGGCCCTCAACGCGCCGAGCATGCTGGTGGGGTGGCGCGCCGCGAAGTACATCCAGGCCGAAGCGCGCGAGCGGGACTCTCGGGCGGCGAGCTAGTCATGGCCACCTACGACGCCGGCTCGGCCACCTGCCACGTGTTCACCTTCAAGGAGGGCGTGCTGTCGGCCATCGCCCACGACCTGCGTCTGCGGGTCGACCGGTTCACCGTGGACGTCGGCGACGACGGTCAATCGGTGGAGGCGCGGTTCGAGGCCGACTCGCTGCGGGTCGACTGTGCAATGAAGGATGGGCGCGAGGCATTCGGTACTCTGCGCGACGGCCAGAAACGAGACATCGAGCGCAATATCGTCGCCGATGTCCTGCACGCTCGCCGTCATCGCACCGTCGTGTTCCGCTCGATGCGTATCGAGGGCGAGGGCGACGTGCGGCAGGTGGAGGGCACCTTGTCGTTGCACGGCGTCGACCGCCCCGTTCGCACCGAGGCCCGGCGCACGGCGGGCCGGTGGACGGCCGAGATCGAGCTTCACCAGCCCGACCACGGGATCCGCCCGTACTCGGCGATGCTGGGCACACTGAAGATCCGCCCCCGCGTGCGGGTTCGCATCAGCGTCCCACAATGAGCCCGCGCCCCACGGTACGCGCCGTGGTCTGCCTCGCTTCGCCCTCCGGCCACCGTGCGCTACATCTGCGGCCGGCATGCCCTCCCCGCCTTCAAGGTCCGAGACCCTCGACGCCCTCGACGACGGCGTGTTCGACGTGGTCGTGGTGGGTGGAGGGATCAACGGCGCGGTCAGTGCCGCAGCCCTGAGCGCGTACGGGGCCAAGGTTGCGCTGCTCGACCGGGGTGATTTCGCCGGGTTCACGAGCATGCACTCGTCCAACCTCGCGTGGGGCGGCATCAAGTACATGGAGACCTGGGAGTTCGGGCTGGTGCGCAAGCTGTGCCGCAGCCGCAACGAGCTGCTGCGCGCCTACCCTTCGGCCGTCCGCGAGATCCGGTTCTTCACCACCATCACCCGCGGATTTCGGCTCGGTCGTTGGATGCTGTTCTTGGGGGCGCTGCTGTATTGGGCGATCGGTGGGTTCTTCACCCGGCGGCCCCGGCTGCTGTCCAATGCCACCATCGCCGACGAGGAGCCCGCCATCGACACCACCGACACGGTCGGGGGGGTGGAGTACTCCGACGCCCACTTCGTCGACAACGACGCCCACTTCGTGTTCCGGTTCGTGCGCGATGCCATGGAGCGCGGGGCAGTGGCCGCCAACTACGTGGAGTCGGAGGGGTCGCGGTGGGACGGCGAGGCCTGGACGACGCGCGCCCGCGATGTCGCCACGGGCCGTCGCCTGACGGTGCGCTCGAAGGTCGTCGTCAACGCGTGCGGCCCCGGGGTGGAGGAGCACAACGCCAACAGCGACGTCCAGACCGAGCATCGCCACGTGTACTCCAAGGGCGTGCACCTCATCGTGGAGCGGGTGACGAGGGCGCCGCGGGTGCTGACGTTCTTCGCCAGCGACGGCCGCCTGTTCTTTGCGATCCCGATGGGCGACCGCTCGAGCATCGGCACTACCGACACCCGTGTGGACACCCTGCCTCCCGTCGTCACGGCCGACGACCGCGCGTTCATCCTGGCCAACATCAACGGCCAGATCCGTCGCGAGCCTCCGCTGACCGAGGCCGACGTGATCGCGGAGCGCTGCGGCGTCCGGCCGTTGGTGATCCACGACACCGATGACGACGATGACGACGAC
>JAHZJA010001314.1 GCA_022601155.1 Deltaproteobacteria bacterium
ACGCCATCCAGCGTCGCGCGTCGCCGAGCTAGACGATGCAAGCCCAAGATCACTTCGTGGCGGAGCGAAAGCCCCGGTGGCAAGAGCTCGACATGATGCTCGGCAACGCCAGCGGCCTGCATGAGCTGGCCCCGGCGGGGATCTCTCGAGCCGGATCGCTGTACCGGAGCCTGTGCGCCGACCTCATGCGCGCGCGGTCGGCTGGGTACGAGCACGACCTGGTCACGTATCTCGACGGGTTGGCCGCGCGTGCGCACAACCAGCTGTACGGAGCCCGGCCGCTGCGTCTGGGAGGTCTCGTTCGTCTGGTGACCCACGAGTTTCCCCGCACGCTGCGAGCGCAGGGGCGCTTCTTCGCGATCGCGAGCGCGCTGTTCGTGGTGCCGATGGTGGTGGCGCTCATCGCCGTCATCATCCATCCGCCGTTCGCGACGGACATCCTCCCGCGGAGCATGCTCGAGGCCTCGGCCCAGTCGTACGCCGATGGGCTCGAGGGGCGTGCCAGCGGCACCGATGCCTCGATGGCCGGGTTCTACGTCAACAACAACGTCGGGATCGCCTTCCGGTGCTTCGCCACCGGGATCATGTTCGGGCTGGGGAGCATCTTCTTTCTCGTCTACAACGGCATCGTCATCGGGACGATCGTGGGCTGGGTCATCGTGCGCGGGCACGGGGACAACATCCTCACGTTCATCTGCGGGCACGCGCCGTTCGAGCTGACCGCGATCTGCATCGCGGGTGCGGCCGGTCTTCAGATGGGCTACGCGCTGGTGCGAACCAACGGGCTCACGCGGCTGGGTTCGCTGCGGGCCCAAGCTCCGGCTCTGGGCAGCATCATCTCGGGCGCCGCCTTGATGCTGATGATCGCGGCCCTCATCGAAGGGTTTTGGTCTCCGTCGGGCGTCGCGGCTCCGGTCAAGTGGGTCGTGGCCGGGGTCCTCACGCTGCTGGTGGCGGGGTATCTGGCGTTCGCTGGCCGCAGGAGAACGCGCCGATGAACCTCAGCCAGGCCCGGGTCGTGCTGCGACCCCGTAGCCAGGGCGAGATCCTCGATCTCGCCGCGCTGTGGTGCTTTGCGTCCGATCGCTGGCTGTACGCGCGCCTGTCGATGGCGGTGTTGCTGCCCTCGTTGGCGGTGTGCATCTTCGCCCGCACACAGCAGGTGGAGTGGGGGTGGGTGTGGTGTCTGGCCATCGCCATGGCCACGGTGAGCCAGGGCGTGTTCACGGTCGCGACCGCCCGCGCCCTGTTCGAGCGCAATGTCTCGGCCGGCTCGGTCCTGGTGCAGTACGTCAAGCGGCTGCCCTCCTATGTGATGGCGCTGGTCATCACCCGCGCGATCGTGGCGCTGTCGCTGTTGACCGTGATCTTGGTGCCGGGGGCCTGGGCCCGCATTGCCTTCGTGCACGAAGCCAGCCTGCTCGAGAACGGCTCGCCGATCTCGGCCACCGAGCGCGCCTGGAGGCTGGGCCGAGGCCGGAGTACCGAGGTGATCATGTTGCTCGGCGGCCTCGTGCTGGCGATCGGGGCGGCGATCGGAGCGGCCGAGGTCTTGGGCCATGGGATCATCGAGTTCGTGCTCCAGCTGGGCCGACCCTTCGGCGCGCTGCTCGACGAAGGCGGCTCGATCTACGCGCTGGTCGGGTTCCACCTCGTCATCCCGTACCTGGCCGTGGCGCGGTTCCTGGGCTACGTCGATCGCCGGACACGTGGCGACGGCTGGGACATCCAGCTGCGGTTCATGGGGCTGGCTTCGGCGCCAGACGATCGACGGAGGCGCTCATGAGCGTGCGTCGCTGGAGCCTTGGGCTGCTGGTGGCGGTGCTGCTGGGGCTGTGCGCGGGCCCGGCCCATGCCGCCAAGACGGCCGCGCAGGTGCTGTCGGACCGCTCGTTTGGGTTCTGCCACGACCCGCGCTACCCGCTGACCGAAGAGGAGGCGGAGTGGTGCGAGGTGCTGCCGCCCAATTCCACGGAGTGTCCGGCATTCGCGTCGGCGTGCAAAGCCCCGCGCGCGCAGCTCGACGGTCCACCCGGGCCGCTGTCGGTACGAAGCCAGAGCGATCGAAGCCCCGAGGATGGCGAGGACCAGGAGCGCGGGGAGACGGACAAAGAGCGCGGCAAGACGGAGCGCGGCCAGGGGGCGGCCGGACAGGCGCCGCCCAAGAGTCGGCGCACGATGGAGCGAAAGTCGTCCGAGCCCGGCCGCAGCCCCGAGTCCGACTCGGGTACGGACCTCGAGGCGGGGAGCATGGGTCCGTTGGCGCACATCCTGCTGTGGGTGATCGTCATCGCGATGGTGGTGTTCCTCGTGTTGCAGGTGCGGGGCCCCACCATGACCCGCAGCCCCCGGCCAGCGGACGAGCCGGGTGACGATCAGCCCGCCGCGCCTTCGGGAGGGGAAGGTCTCCTGGCGGGCATCACCGAGACCGACGTCGACCGCTTGCTCGCGAGGGCGCGCCACAACGTCGAGCGCGGTCAGCTCACCGAGGCGATCACCGACGGGCATGCCGCGCTGCTGCGGCGCCTGGCCGAGGCTGGCCGCATCGAGCTTCATCCTTCGCTGACCAACGGAGACCATGTTCGCTCGCTCCGAGGAGATCCCGAGCTGCACTCGGCGACGCGTGACCTGGTAGGGGTGGTCGAGCGCGTGCACTTTGGTGATGCACCGCCGTCGGCCCCCCAGGTGGAGCAGTGGCTGGCGCGGGTCAAGGCGGTGGTGGGAAGCCTCGCAGGGCTGGTGCTGATGGTGTGGGTCAGTCTCGCCTGCGGAGCCCAGTCGAGTGCGCCTCGAGAGTATCCGTGGTCCCACTCGCCTTCGGGATCGGCCGGCGTTCTGCGACTGCTCCGCAGCCATGGTCTCGATGTCGAGTACCGGGCGGAGCCACTGTCCGAGCGCGGGGCACACGGTCCCGTTCCCGTCATCCTCGACCGGTCCCGGCTGACCAACGCCGAGTGGGAGTCGCTGGTGGCTCGGGTGAAGGCTGGGGGACAGGCCGTCGTGGCGACCCGCGAAGACCTCCCGGCTGCGCTGCCCGTAGGCTGGCAGCGACGGGGCGACGCGGTGCTGTTGCCCCCGCTGGCGCTCAGCTCCGCCGATGCCCCACGGTTGGTGGTGCCGGGCGAGGAGGGGCTG
>JAHZJA010001315.1 GCA_022601155.1 Deltaproteobacteria bacterium
ACGGCGACGGCACGCCCGAGTTGGTTGCGACCGATGCGGGGGTCGGCGGTGGCCTGTACATCGTCGATCTGCAGACCGGTGCCCTGCGAGGAGGATGGACCGCGCTCGAGGAGCGCTCGGGGATCGATGCTGCGGAGCTGTCGGTGGCCGATGTCGATGACGATGGGCTCGACGAGCTGATCGTGCCCGCTAGCTTGTTCGGCTTGGCGCAGCTTTGGGTGTTGGACTTCGGGGCAGGCCTCGATGCCCCGCAGGTGCAGACGCTGAGCTTCGATGGCTACGCCAACGTGACGCCGGCTCGGGTTGGTCGCTTCGTTCCTGGAGGCGAGCTCGCCATCGTCGTCGACCAAGGGCCCGAGCAACGCACATTCGTTCGCTGTGATGGAGGGTCGTGGTGCCCCGCCACCGCATTCGCGGGCGTCCACCCGAGCTTTGCGTTCGGTCGCACCCACATCGTCGACCTCGACGGTGATGGGCTCGATGAGATCCTCAACGTCGCCAGCAATCCCAGCTTCTCGCGGGCGGTCAGTGTGCTCGACGTGGCTGATGGTCTCGCCACAGCGCAGACTTCCTCGCTGCTGAAGTGGGCGTGGCGTCACGACGCGGCGGTCCCCACCACGCTGCTGCAGACGCCCGCTCAGGTTCCCGTCGACCTCGACGACGACGGCCAGCTCGAGGTGGTGGTGTCGGTGGTCAACGACCTCGGGGTCGAGGTCGATGCTGCGGGCGCGCCCGCCAACGATGGTGTCGATCGGCCCGGGGCCATCTCGACCCTGGTCCTCGACGGGTCCACGGGCGCGGTCGAGCAGGTCATCGACGATGTCTTTGCCTACGGATGGGCCGATCTCGACGGCAACGGGCGGGCGGAGCTCATCGTCTCGCCCACCGTGGGGTGGCATCACGAGAGCAGCCTTCGCGGGCTGGAGCTGTCGTGTGGCGCGGGGTGTGCCATGACGCGCTGGCAGGTCGACGACGCCCGCGTCCATCGGTACCTCGACGAGCTGGATGGCACCGGGCTTCCCGATGCCGCGCTGCGGCAGGTGCTGGTCGGCGGCCAAGACCCGGCGATCGTGGTGCACCGCGGACAAGAGCAGCTGGGGCTGTTGCGCGGTGCTCAGGGCTCGGTGGCGATGGTCGAGGCCCTCGCGGTCACCCCCGATGCCGTCGTGCACGGGGGAGATGCCGACTGGGTCGTCGTCGCCGATCGCGACACGGTGCAGCTGCTGGATGCATCGCTCACACCCGTGGCTGCTCCCGTGCAGATGCCCCGACGCGGCGCCGGCCAGTGGCTGGCCGCGCCGCTGGTCGATGGCGGACGCATGGCGCTGTCGTTCGAGGGCCGGTTGTTGCTCGACGACGAGGTGTCGTTGCTCTCGCGCGTGGCGCTCATCGCCGACTTCGGGAACGATGGAGGTGCGGAGGTCGTGCACTTTCGCAATCCCCACGACGGGCTCGGTCCCGGCTTCGAGATTCGAGTCGATCGCGTACAGCCCGATGGCGCGGGAGGCCTGCAGCCGGTGTGGTCGCGGCGCAGCCACGAGGACCCGCAGCTCGATGGGTATGTCGTCGGGGGTGCGCTGCACTTCCAGCTGGGCGATTTCGATGGTCAGGGCGTGCGCGACTTGGTGCTTCCGGCCCGGCGCGGCTCCGAGTGGAACTACCTGGTCTTCGATGGCGACACCGGGGCCCTCGATGCCGTGCTGCAGCCAGGTGGTACGCCGTCGACGTACTCGCCTGCGCTCGTCGGCGATCTGGTCCTCGATGTACCGGTCGACGACGTGCTCATGCACGGGACGTCGGTGCTCGCACTGCTGACGATCGAGGCGTTGGGCCCGGTGCAGACCGTCGTTCCCGATTTCTACCAGTCGGTCGGTCTCAATGCCGACCTCGACGGCGACGGGCAGCCCGAGGTCGTGGGCACGCTCAGTGCGACCATCGACAACCAGATGGAGGCGCGTCGATCGACGGGGGCGCTGGACCTGGTCTGGGGGCCGCGCGCGCTGGGCCGCCCCTCGGGCAACGCCAACGTGCTGGCGGTCGGCGATCTCGATGCCGCGCCCGGGCTCGACCCCGTGTACGTCGATGGCGATGGTGGGGTCACGATCTACTCGGGCACGACGGGCGCCGTGGTCGAGGGCTTCCCCGTCTACATGCATGCGGGCGGGCTGTCGGCCACCCCCGCCACCGATGCGGCGGTCGCCAGCGGGGTGATCGTGCTCGATGTGGATGGCGATGGAGCCGAGGAGGTCGTCGCGGGGACCGCTGAGGGGCGGGTCTATGCCATCAACGCCGCCTTCGACGACCCGCAGCGCGGCCAGCTCGAGTGGACGATGGAAATCGGTGCGGCGGTGGTGCAGCTGGCCGCCGCGGATGTCGACGCCGATGGTGCTCTCGAGATCCTCGTTGCCAACGATCGCGGCGAGGGACTGGTGCTCGACGACTTGGGGGTGACCATTGCGATCGATCCCGTCACCGGCTGTGTGGGCCCCGGCCCGCATCAGGTGCAGGGGGATGCCGCGGGGGTGGCCCGCGTCGA
>JAHZJA010001316.1 GCA_022601155.1 Deltaproteobacteria bacterium
GGGCACACTGGACGTCGGATCCAGCCGGACATGGTCCGTAGACGGCCGGGCCGTCATCGCCTCCGCTCGAGTCGGCCCCATCGGACGAACCGTTGGCGCTCGTGCTCGTCGGCGTCGCCCCCGTCTCGTTGCCCGGGGCAGAGCCATCGTCATCGGTACGCTCGATGACGCACGCGCAAATGGACAGGACAATGCAGAAGATCGAATGGTGGATGGACATGAGGGCCCTGACGCGAGGGGCAGTGGCAGCCGCCCACCTCGTTGGTTTGGCCATCGACTCGCGGAAGTGACGAACAATCTCGTCAATTGTTCGCCGCCACGCGCCTCGGTTCGGCCCACCCCACGTCGGACGCCGGGCCACGGTCTCGACCCCCCTCCATCGACGCGCGCGTCGAACGACACCTACGGCGGTTGCCACCGCGCGGGTTCGGCCATGGCGAGGCCGACGACCCTCGTGGCGCGGCCGGGGTTCACGACCGTCGCGGCTCCGCTACGGTGCGGTCCATGGCGACTCCACCTTTCGATCCCGTCATCAACGTCGACGACGCGCCCACCGAGCGTGGTGACGATCCTGCGCCCTACACGTCGCACTGGCGCGTGCTCACGCCTCGCATGCGTGAGGCGGGGGGCTCCCTCGGCGTCGTGCACAACTGCCTCCCGCCGGGCGCGGTCGGCTGTCCCTTCCACTGGCACGCGACCGAAGACGAGGTGTTCTACGTGCTGTCCGGTCGCGGCATGCTGCGCTACGGAGACACCATCCGCGAGGTGGGACCCGGCGACTGCATCAGCTGCCCGGCGGGCACCCGCACCGCCCATCAGCTGGGCAACCCGTTCACCGACGATCTCGTCTATCTCGCGATCGGACCCCGCGAGCCCAACGAAGTGTGTGGCTACCCCGACAGCGGCAAGGTGATGGTTCGCCACCTACAGACGGTGGGGGTACTCGACCCCCGCGAGTATCTCGACGGCGAGCGAGGTGAGCCTCGGATCTTGTCGCCGGGCAAAGATCTCTCCTCGTGATCGCGGCAGTACGGACGGTCCAGGGCCTTGCGGTTGACGGACCGAAACCGACCGGTTCGGCCCAGCTCCGGGTCCATCGAGCGTCCGCCCGGGGGACGCTCGATCCCTTCTGACGCACCTCTCAAGCCAGTTGTGGACAGCGCCTTCACCGCACGCTTGACGAATTGACAGGGGGTCGCGAGCGCGCTAGCTCAGAGCGACGAACATCCGAACGGGCGCCAAACCCTCGGAGAAAGTACTCGACCAACTCGATGGCAAGAAGCAACTACTCGGCCGGTAAGCGACAACGAGAGCTCGAAAGAGCCAAGAAGAAGAAGGAGAAAGCTGGCCGAAAGCGTGACCGCAACTCGGCGGGCGGAGACATCCCCATCGCCACCGCGGATGAGATCCAGGGCGGCGAGAGTCTGATGTCCATCGAAGAGGTCATGCAGAACATGCAGGGTGGCGGCAACGAGGGCGACTCCAATGCCCGCGCCATCCCCAGCCGATTGTTCATCGGCGGCCTTGCCTGGCGAGTGACCACCGACCAGCTTCGCACCGAGTTCGAGAAGATCGGCGCGGTCAACGACGCAGTCGTGGTGCTGGACCGCGACACGGGTGATTCTCGTGGCTTCGGGTTCGTGACCATGGCCGACCGCAAGGACGCCGCGGAGGCGATCCGCAAGCTGCACGGCCAGGACCTCGAAGGTCGCGCGCTCGTCGTTCGGCAAGCCACCGAGCGCTCTCGCTGAGCCAAGCGTCCCACTATTGATGTGAGGCCGTGCGCGGCGCCACGCGATCGACGTGGGACTTCTCATGGTGCACGGTCGCGTGGGCGCCCTAGCATGAGTGTCAGCGACGAACGACCGAACGCATGACTGCACAGGTGGCAACTCTGGAGCTCTCGCATTCGCTGGCGGTGGAGCTTCACGCGCTGTTCCGGGCGCTGGATCTACGGATCCAGACCCCCGAGCTGGTGCGCGACAAGCTCGAAGCAGCGGGTCGAGCGCTCGATGAGCTGCTCGAGGCGGAGTGGAACCTCGTCCCAGACGCCGTGGCGCAAAGCGTGGAGCGGGTGGCCGAGCTGCTTCGCGAGTGGACCCCCGACGACGTCGAGACCTGGGCCGACCTCAAGGCGCAGCTGCGTGAGGCCTACGCCGGATTCGCCAGCGCGTTGCAGGCCGAGCAGGTCGCCGTGCCGGAGCTGCGTCCCACCAACTACACGCGCTCGGCCTTCCACATGATGGCGGCCGGCGTGTGCTTGATGCTGGTGACCACCCTGACGCCCGAGCAGCTGCCTTGGGTCGCGGGTGGGTTTGCCGTGTGGGGGTGGTCGCTCGAGACGCTGCGGCGCATCTCTGCCACGGCCAACCGCTGGATGATGGTGTTGTTCCGACCCATCGCCCATGAGCAAGAGCGGCACCGCGTCAACTCGGCCACCTGGTACGTGACGGCGCTGGTCCTGCTGACCTTGACCTACTCCCCGCTGCTGTCGGTGGTGGGTGTGGCCGTGCTGGGTTTCGCGGATCCGATCGCAGGACTGGTCGGCCGTCGCTGGGGTCGAATCCGCCTGGCCAACAATCGCAGCCTCGAAGGCAGCCTGACGTTCGTCGTCGTCGGCACCGCGGCTGCGCTGGTCGCGATGCAGCTGGTCCAGCCCACGCTCGGCCCGGGCCTCACCTGGGCGGTGGCCGTGACGGCTGCCGTGGCGGGTGCCTTCGCCGAGCTGCTCAGCCGCCGCGTCGACGACAACTTCTCGATTCCGCTGGTGGCAGCGGGATCGGTTGCCGCATTGTTGGCGCTGGTCGGTACATCCCCCTGGCCCTAGGAGCGTGTCTCCGTATTCGCGTGTATGCAGAACACCGCCCCCGAACCGCATGGCTGCGTTGCTCGTCAGTCACTTGTGCCCGACAAGCTCCCTCCTCGCGCCTTGCCTCGCGGTCCGCTGAC
>JAHZJA010001317.1 GCA_022601155.1 Deltaproteobacteria bacterium
CGTCGCCTCGCAGGCCTCGGTATGCATCGTCTCCCAGGCGTGGGCGTACGCGTCGAGCGTGGCGCTCGTTCGTTCCCACACGCCCTTGGCGTAGGAAAGCTCGGTCCCCACGATGGCTGACTCCACGGCGGCGCGTCGTCCGTCGTCCCAGATCCCAGCGAGCTGCTCGTGGGCTCCAGTGCAGCGCTGTTCCCGATCCACCGATGGCGTGTCACGAAGTCCGAGCCAACCGATGGCCAGCGCGGCCGTGCCCAGTCCGGCCAGCGCCCATCCATGACGACGGCGGTGGGGAGCTCGCGAGAGGGCGCTGAGCAGCGCATCCATCGACGGCCAACGGTCGTCGGGCTCGGGTGACAGACCCCGCCGCATTGCCTCGACGATCGGTCGCCGTAGTGCTGGGGCATCCGGTGGCCAGGAGGGGGGGCCGGCCAACCGAGCCGTCAGTCGTTGGTCGTGCGTCGCCTCGGCGAAGGGTCGTCGACCGGTCAGCCCCTCCCACAGGGCGATGCAGAAGCTGTACTGGTCGCTGTAGACATCGGCCGTGTTCCCCGTGAATTGCTCGGGGGCCATATACGCAGGGGTCCCGAGCAAGGTGCCCGTCTGCGTCACCGAGGAGTGCAACGGGGAGTGGGAGCCCGAGAGCTTCGCGGGGTCGATGGACTCGTCTTGCTCTTCAGCCACCGCGAGGGCGAGCCCGAAGTCCAGCACCTTCACGGTGCCGTCGTCGCCGCGCATGATGTTGGCGGGCTTGAGGTCTCGGTGAACGAGCCCGGCGTGGTGCGCTGCCGCGAGGCCACGTCCGGCCAGGACGAACACATCGAGGACCTGAGACGAGTCCGGCTTGGTCCGCAGCCAGTGGCGGAGGCTCAGGCCGTGGACGTACTCCATCGCGAGGAATACCTGCCCATCACTGTCTCCCACTTCGTGCACGGTGACGACGTTCGGGTGAGACAGCCGCGCCAACGCCTGGGCCTCGCGCTGGAGCCGAAGCCGGTCACTGTCGTCGGGAAGATCGTCGGCGAGCAGGACCTTGATCGCGACCTTGCGATCGAGCTTGTCGTCGTAGGCCGCGTAGACCATGCCCATGCCGCCGCGGCCGAGGGGCTCGAGCACCATGAATCGGCCGATGCGCATTGCCGTTGCTGGTGAGGCGAACGAGCGTTGCCGTGTTCCCGTCTCCCGCTGCCGTTGGATCGCGGCGTCGTCCGGCGGGGTGTCGGACTCGAGCGACGCATCTGAGGGGTCGCTGGTCAGCCGTCGGGTCTGAGTCGTTGCCTGTGCCGGGACCCGCACATCGGCAGTGGTCCGGCTCGGATCCTGTGACACCACGAATATCCTCGCAGGTTCGGAGACACGAGGAACGAGTTTTGCTGGTCGTGCTGCGAACCGCGACAGTGGGAGTATCCCGGTGTTCAGCCGGTCAATTCCGCTTCAGTTGGCCTCTCGCTGCCTTCACCCCACGAGGAGGATGCAAGCCGGGACTATGACGAGTCGGAGCATCGTGTCACTCGTCTCGGCGCTGGTGTCAGGGACTGACTGACCTCAGTGCGCGAATTTGATCGTCCTGCGTTGCATCGATCCGCGCGGAGCGTGTCCATCCCCGGCCCCGGGGTGTACCCCGGTCGCGTTGGATGGGTGTAACCCGCGTGTCCGGTCGCGCCGGGCTCGTCGCCCGCCGTGAGGGATCGGCCCCGAGCGTCGACCTCGGTGCCGACTCGCGCTCCGGGTGGCGATCGGCGGGCAGTGGGGTCGGCGACGGCCAAGGCCAATGGCCCTCCGTGCACGTCCAGGGGCTGTCGTGGCCCCGCGGCAATCGATCTGCGTCCCCCCCGACATTCCCCAGACATGAGCCTTCGTATGCGTCTTCCCGCCGGGCGATGGCCAGTGCTCGGCTGGCTCCTCGGCACCCTGCTGCTGCTGTCGCTGCTGTGCGCGGATGCACGCGCCGACATCACGGTGACCCTCTCGCCGAAGGTCCAGCAGATGATCGATGGCTCTCCCGGGGAGTCCACCAAGAACATCGAGGCCCAGATCAACGGGGCGCTGCGGGCCTTGGTGGGTGGCAAGATCAAGACACCCACGCCCGCAGACACCAAGGCGCTCGCCCAGGCGGCCAAACGGTTGTTGGCGAGCAAGCAGACGATCCGGATCCTCTGTCGGAGCGAGGCGGCGAAGGATCCGAGCCTCCGGGCGCAGTACGAGCAGTCCGATCCTGGAGGCCGTGGGGGCGGTGCCGCGACCCGTGGTGACTTCGACGCCAAGGGGAATCCCAAGCCCAAGGGGACCGCCGTCATCGTCATCGAGTGCTCTCGTCTGTGGTCCTTTGGGTGGTGGGGCGACTCGGCTCCGGGAGCCGCGACGTCCAAGTTTCCCTGGACCGTGCTGGGGGTCATCACCCACGAGCTGCTCCATGCCTCGCAGGCCAAGTACCGGCACCAATCCAAGGGCCCCGACGAGCACCTGTACGGCCTGTTCGAGAAGAAGCTCGTCGGCTGGATGCTCGACAACCATGTGAATGGACCGGTCAACAGCGGCCCATTCACGTTTGGACCTCCGGCCAGCGGCACCAACTTCAGCGAGGCCACCGACGCCGCGGGCAATCGAACGGTGCGCTGGAGCGGTCGCTGGGACAACGTCGTGGTCATCACCCCCGATGGTCATGCGACCCAGACCCGGACCGCCAACGACCCCAAGGACGGCACCCCACCGCCGCCAGAGCAGTTTTGGATCGTGCCCGACCCGAGCGGGGGGCGCACCGAGATCCGCAAGACGGTCACCTGGATCATCGACGAGGGGACGGCGAAGACGGACGGGATCGAGACCAAGAAGCCGAAGACCACCATCATCAAGACCTCGTACGACCGCAGCGGCGCGACGATCCGAAGAGAGAAGACGACGATCACCGCCACGGATGCTGGCGGTACGCAGCGAGAGTGGAAGACCGAGACCTCGGAGAGCAAAAGCTCCCGCAAGGCCACGTTTACCGGCACCGAGCAGTTCAACAGTGGGTCTCCGCGGTTTACCAGCAGCATTTCGATCAAGGAGGAGCCAGACGGGTCGAAGGTCGAGGAGCGCCTGTGGATCGACCGCAAGACCGGGCAGCCCAAGCGGCGACGGGCCACCACCGACCCGTCCGGCAAGCGCACCTGGGAGAACTGGGACCCGAAGACCAAGACCTGGGTGCCGCTCGAGCGCAAGACGAAGACCGCGCCCAAGCCCAAGCCCGACAGCGGTGCGATGCTTCCCAAACCGCTGGGCGGCGGTGCGTTCGTACTGGGCTCGCCGGGGCTGCTGCAGCTGCCGCTGGAGTCTTCGCCGCAGCCACGGTACCGCTGGAGCGTGGCCGGGGGATGGCTGCTGCGTCCCGGCCGCTCGCCGTTCGCACTCGGTGTGGGCGGGACGTTGGAGCACGGCGTGGGGCCGCGAGTGTCGAGTGGGGATCTGGACATCCGCTCGCACGAGGTTCGCCTTCAGGCCCAGGCTCGGCCCGGGGTCGCGCTGCTCGACGACCGCTTGTTGATCTCGGGGATCGCAGGTCTTGGGTACCTGGCCCACACCACGCGAGTCACGGGCTACATGACGGAGCGAGACACCGCCCACGGCCTCGCGCTGGGGCTCGGGGCCGGAGGCCTCTACGCCGTGTGGCGCAACCTCGTGGTCGGGGGCAGCGTGGGGGTGGATCTGCAGTGGCTGCGGCTCGGTGGCCAAAACGTGGGCGCTCATGCGCTCGACATCGAAGCCACCGCCGGCTGGATGTTCTAGTGTTCTGAGTCAGCGGCTCGCAGGAAAAATCACTCGGGCTCGGTGAAGGCCAGAACCTGCTGGCTGTGCCGTGCCACGGCGGCGATGATCTGATTGGCGGTCTGGTCCAGACGAAGGGCTTGGGTTCGTTGTTGTGCTGCTCGATGAACGCGCGGATTGCCTGCTCGAGCTCTCGAGTGCTGCGGAAGACCCCGCGCTTGAGCGCGCTCGCTCAGCAGGCCGAACCAACGCTCGACCTGGTTGAGCCAGGAGCTGTACGTCGGAACGAAGTGGAACCGGAATCGCTTGTGGCGCTTGAGCCACCGCTGGATCTCCGCGGTCGAGTGCGTGGCGTAGTTGTCCATGACGAGGTGGACCTCGAGTTCCTTGGGTGTTTCCTTGTCGACCTTGTTGAGGAACTTCCGAAACTCGATCGCGCGGTGCTGCGGGTAGCACTCGCCAATGACCTCGCCCGTCGAGATGTCGAGGGCTGCGAACAGCGTGGTCGTTCCGTGACGTAGATACTGAGGGGTCCGTCGCTGCGGTTTGCCGAAGATCATCGGAAGAACCGGCTGGCGTCGCTCCTGCGCCTGAATCTGGGACTTTTCGTCCACGCAGAGCACCAGTGCATTGTCGGGCGGGTTCATGTAGAGCCCCACGACATCGCGTACCTTCTCGATGAAGAAGTCGTCGGTGCTCAGCGTGAACGTTCCCTGTCGATGAGGCTGAAGTTTGAACGCCCGCCATACTCGGCTGACCGAGGCCTGGCTGACCCCGACACGCTCCGCCAGCTGGCGTGTCGACCAATGCGTCTGACCTTCGGGCACGGTCTGAAGAGTCGTTCGAATCATCTCCTCGACCTTCTCGTCCGAGAGCTTGCGATCGACATTCGGACGAGGAAGGTCGTGGAGCGCCGGGAGTCGGGCCTTGAGGAACCGGCTCTTCCACTTCGACACGGTCGCGACTGCTACACCGAGCTCCTGTGCGATATCGCCGGGGCTCTTGCCGTCGGCGCACGCCAGGACGATCCGCGCTCGCATCACGAGCCAATGCGAAACGGTGCGCCCTCGCGACCAGCGCTCCAAGTCCATTCGCTCGGCGTCGGTGAGCACCACCGGAGTGAGAGGCCGTCCCATTCGTCGAGAACATGCTTGCATGACCGCGAAACAGCCCCTCGTGCTGGGAATTCCCGTCGCTCGCACTTTTCTTGCGAACCGCTAACTCAGGACACTAGGTCGTCGACCAGAGCCCGAGAAGGTCGATGCTCCGCTTCGGTGCGACCGCCCGCCGTTGGCTCGACTCGACCCGGGGTCGCGCGGACCCTCAGCCCCGGGGGTGTAGTTGCCGAGATCTGTATTGGCTGCGCGTCGTGGAGCCGCTTCCCGCGCGGGGCGAGATCGAACGGGGGCTCGCTGAGCCGCGGGATCCCGAGATCGGGTGTGCGGTCGAGAGCACGTGTTATCAGCTCTACACGTCCGGGACGACGGGGCTGCCCAAG
>JAHZJA010001318.1 GCA_022601155.1 Deltaproteobacteria bacterium
CCCACCGAAGAACCACAGATCGTCGACCAGCCGCCGCCCACTCCGGACCGAGACCAGGATCCCGCCCCCTCGCGCGGCCTGGTCATCGGTGGAGCCGTGTGCCTGAGCCTCGGTGCGGCGGGCGTGGGGCTGATGGCCGCAGGTCTAGGCATCGGCTCGGGTGCCAACGACATCTCGGCGCTCGATCCCGACGATGTCGACAGCCGTCGCAGTCAGTTCGATCGCGGACGGATGGGCAATGCCCTGGCCATCGCGGGAGGGGTGAGCGCGGGGGTCCTGGTGGTGACCGGGGCCGTGCTGCTGGGGATGGGCATCTCCAAGCGGCGCCGGGTCGCGCTCACACCGACGCTCGGTCCCCACGGACCCGCGATGGTCGTGCGCGGGCGATTTTAGCGAAATCACATCGCCGCGAACGGGGCGACGACGACGTCGTCGATGATCCAACCGGCCCCGGGCGGGGGCATTTGCCAGCAGTTGCTGCAGTCGTACGAGACCTCGAACGCCAGCTGCAACGTCTGCCCCGCCACGTTCGTGATGGGCACGATCTCGTCGATGAACTCCGGCGGGCCGAGCCCGGCGAATACGGGCTGCGGGGCACCGGGAATGAACCGCGGGTTGGCGGGATCGGCCAGGTTGTCGAAGCAGCTCCCCGGATCGCTCAAGACATCGGGGTGGCCCGGCGCGGGACCTATCGTCCGCGGCGGCTGGCCATCCTCGAGCAGCAGCACCAACCCACCATCGCTGCTGAACGGCTCGTCGCACACGCCGGGTATCAGGTCCATCTGGTTGCCGTCGAAACGGCGCCGATGACTGAAACGCAGCTCGTACCGCATGCCGGGCGGCAGCGGCGGGGCAGGAAAGACGATCGGAGCCGAGACCAACCGCACCGTCCCCGAGTCGAAGTGGTAGACGCCACTGCCCCACGCGCCAGGCTCGGGAACCCCGTACTGCCACCCCGACGGCAAGGAGAACAGCGCCGCGTCGTCCTCGGAGATGTGCTCGGGGATGGTGCCCGTCCACTTGTTGTTGGTGACCGGCGCCTCGTTCATGTCGTCCCAAAACAGGGTCGGCATGCACTGCGCGGTGCACCCGTCGACGGACTCGTCGTTGCCGTCGTCGCAGCCCTCGTTCGCCATGCCGTTGACATAGGTGTCGCCACACACCGCCAGGCTGCAATCGGCGTCACACAACGGGGTGTCGACCGCCCCGCCCGGATCGCAGTCCTCGCCGTCCTCGATGACGGCATTGCCACACACGGCGGGGCCACCCCCGCTCGAGGAGCTGCCGTCGGAACTGCCTGCGCCGCCGCTGGAGGTGGAGCCCGCCACGGAGGTCGAGCCCACGCTCGCCATGGGGCCACCGCACAACTCCATGATGCAGCTGTGGCCGCGACCGCAGTCGTCGTCGCTGCGGCACGGCAACCCGGCCGCATCGGATCCGTTGAAACACGACGTGCCGACCGCCGCCGCCACGACCATCAGCAGCGTGGACCCCAATCCCGCGTGGCTCGGGTGCTGTCGACGCTGACCCATGTTCGGACGCAGTGTAGCGCACCTGGGGTAGCGGGAAAGGCGACGCCACCACACCGCCCTCGGGCTCACCGCTTCGTTCTTCATCGGTTGACCGCCCCCCATCCACGCCCCGGCACATGCACCGCGGACAGGCGCCGTGGCATCACGAAGGGTTTTCGCCACGGGCTGCCGGATGATGCATCCTTTCGTGCATGACTTATCTCGTCGGAGCCATGCGGCACTGGAATGGGTTGGGGTTGGTGGCAACGATCGCAACCCTGGCGCTGACGACGGGCTGCCCCAACGACGACGACGATGGCAGCAGCAGCGGTGGTTCGACCGCGACCGGCACCGGGGCCGACACCACCGTCGGGGGAGCCACGACGGGGGCCGACGAGACGAGCACGGAGGCCGGCTCGGGCAGCACCAGCGGATCCACCACTGCGGTCGTTCCCACCACGGGTGGTCCGTCGACCGGCGATCCCACCACGGGCGGCGAGGCGTGCGGGGACGGAGTCGCCGTCGCCGGCCAGCTATGCTTTGCGCCCTCGGCATCGGTCACGGACGTATCGACCGGAGTGCTGGCCCTGGGTGACATCGACGACGACGGAATCCTCGACCTCGTGGCTGGCCACATCGATGGGATTTCGGTCCGGTTGGGGGTCGGCGACGGGACATTCGGCGCGGCCAACGACATCGGCACCCCATCGGGCGTGCTGGGCCTGGCCGTGGGGTTGTTCGATGCCGATCTCGATCTGGATGTCGCGGTGGCCAACACCGGAGACATGACGGTGGGGATCCACCTCGGCAACGGTGATGGGACCTTCGCCGCCGCGACGCTGTTCGACGTGGGCGCGGGCCCTCGTGGGCTCGCTGCGGCCGACTTCGACGGCAACGGTGACCTCGACATCGCCGTCGCCAACGAGTCAGACGGCACGGTGTCCATTCTCGCCGGTCAGGGCAACGGCAATTTCGCCCTCGACGACACCCTCAACGTCGGCACCAACCCGTCGCACGTGGCCGCGGTCGATCTCGATGGCGGCGGGCCCCTCGATCTGGCCGTGCTCAACTTCGGCTCCGGCAGCATCAGCGTGTTCCTGTCCACGGGCCTGGGCTTCATGCCCGAGAGTGCATTCGTCACCGGGGTGGGCCCCCGCGCCCTCGTCTCCGCCGACTTCGACGACGATGGCGCGATCGACATCGCGACCCCCAACCAGATCAACGACAACTTCTCGGTGCTGCTGGGCGATGGCAGCGGGGCTCTGGGGGGAACGAACTTCTTCAGCACCGGGCAGGGCCCCCGGGAGGGCGCAGTCGGTGATTTCGACGGTGATGCTCTCCCCGACGTGGCGATCGCCCTCGAGAGCGACAACGCCGTGGACGTGCTGCGCACCGACACCGAAGGCGCGCTGTCACTCGAGATGGGACAGCCGCAGCCCACCCTCAACCGCCCCATCGCGCTGGTCGTGGGCGACCTGGACGGGGATGGGATCGACGACATCGTGGTCGGCGGCATCGAGGTTGGCGGTGGAATTGCGGTGCTGATAGCTACCCCCTGAGCCGCGGTGGGAGCGTGACAACCCCGCCGCGATCGCGACACCACTGTCAGCCCCCCGCGGCACCAGGGTTGCCGCCCTGAGCCACGATCGTCCCAACCGGGCAGCACCAACCCCCTGGATTCACGACGAGCCGACACCTCCCAGCCGAGTTGGCGCGCCGTTGGCAGAGCCACATGTCCGATTGCTATCGTAGGGGTTCGATGCGGGAACAGCGGGGATTGTCGAAGGTGGTTGTGCTGGCCCTGGTCCTTGGGGGGACGATGGGGTGCAGCGGAGACCTCGCGGGGCTCGGTATGAACGGGACGGCCGACGACGGCACCGGCACGGGGGATCTCGGGGAGACCGAAGGACCCGGCGCCGACACGACCGCGGGCCCCCCCGGGGAGGACGACGGCACGGGCGAAGCCGACCCGACCAGCTGCGACGTCGACTGTGGTGAAGGTGGCTATTGCGAGCTCGACGAGGTTGGCTCGCCGCAGTGCCTGTGCGACGAGGGCTATGCCGCGTTCGGTCTGCGTTGCCTGCCGTGCGTCCCCACCAACGGCGACGTGAGCATCGATGTCCCCAGCGTATTGGTGACCAGCACGTTCACGCTCAACGGCGAGCCGTTCACCTCGTCGATCTACGAAAACGGCGACATCGTGCTGCGCGACCCCGCCAGCGGCGATGAAGTCCGGTTGGGCAACACCCAAGACGGCGGCACCGACGACGCCATCGCGATGGTACCGGGTACCTACGAGGTGCACTACGCCAACCGCGCTGGCGGTCAGCTGGTGCCCGCCAACGACGGGGCTCGGATCGACACCGTCGAGATCCCCGACTCGGAGCAATACACACTGTCGGTCGACGTTCCCGGGGTCGAGGTCTCGGGCGAATTGACCTTCGACGGACAAACACCGCCCAACAGTATCTATGAGCATGGCGTCGTCGTACTGCGCGACCCCGCCACGGGTGACGAGGTCGAGCTGGGCGACACCATGGACGGCGAGTACGTCGCGATGGTGGTCCCTGGTGTCTACGACGTTCACTACCGCGTGCGGGCGTCCGAAGGCCATGCGCCGAGCAACAACGACGCACGCTTTGCCACCGTCGAGATCACCGAGCCGGAGGACACCCTCGACATCGACATTCCCAACGCCATGGTGGCGGCCTCGATCTTGGTCGATGGCGACACCCCACCCGACAGCATCTACGAGAACGGCTACATCATCCTGCACGACCTCCAGACCGACGACGAGTTCATCGTGGGCCAGACCCGCGATGCTTCGTTCGCGGTCCCGGTCATCGAGGGCCAATACGAGGTGATCTACCGACGTGTGGTCGGGGGAAGCCAGGTCCCCGTGAACACCCGGGCGGTCCTCGACCAAGTGGACGTTCCGTGGGGAGGCCTCGCGCTGTCCATCGATGTAACCACCGCCGTGATCACGGGGGCCATCACCATCAACGGCGCCCCACCCCCGACCGACCCCGGAGACGACGGCGTGTTGCTGCTGCGCAACCCCGAGTCGGGCGACGAGGCCGTGCTGGGCAACACCCACGACGGCGCCTATTCGCAACGGGTGGTGTTGGGCGCCTACGACGTCTACTACCGACAAGAGACCAGCAGCGGCGGCGTACCGGCCAACACCAACGCCCGGCTCCAGCCCATCGTGGTCCGCGGCGGTGCCTCGTTCGACGTCGACATTCCAATGGTCACCGTCGACGCGACCGTCACCGTGGATGGCCAGCTCCCGCCCGACTCGGCGTACGACGACGGACTTGTGTACCTGCGGGACACCCAGACCGGCGACTCGGTCTTGCTGGGGAACACCCGCTTGGTCGATCTCCAGCGCCCCGTGATCCCCGGGACCTACGACCTGGTCTATGTCGTCGAAGCGGCGGGACCCACCGTCCCCGTCAACGCGGATGCTCGCCTGTCCACGGTCGACGTCGGTCAGGGCACTGCACTCGAGGTCGACATCCCCGTCCACGCGCTCACCGGTCCCATCACCGTGGGAGGCAATGCGCCGCCCGCTTCGATCTACGACCGGGGGGTGCTGCTGCTGCACGACGCCACCACCGAAGACCTCATCTATCTGGGTCCGCTGGGCTCTGGTGCGTTCTCCCGGACGGTCACGGGCGGCAGCTACGTCGTGGCCTACCGAGCCCTGGCGAGCAACGGCCTGGTGCCCGCCAACAGCAACGCCGGGCTGGCCTGCTTCGAGCTGACGCAGTAACCAGCACGCGACCGGTGCATCCGGTTCCGCCAGACCGTGGCGGACGACTCGAAAGCGTGCGGTGCCGCAACCGCCGCACAATCAACGCTGCACACGCACCCGCACCCGCGGGGCCGACCGGGGTATGATGATGACGTGGCCGGACCCCGACCCCGGCCGTGGGGCATCACGTGCAACATCATCGGATACTCGTGCTCGGCGTGACCGTGACCGCAGGATGCGGCCAACAGGACCCCAGCGGGGCTGCGTTCGACCCGTTCACGGGCTCGGGCGGCCTGGGCACCACCGCCACCTCGATGGCGGTGCCGACCGACGGGAGCTTCACCTCTGGCGACGATGGTGAGACCCAGTCACCCGATACCGGCGACGAATCTCCCAGCGACGACACGACCACGACCGGCGAGATCCCCATCGACTGCACCCCCGCGTGGGTCAGCCCCTGGATCGGATCCCCCTGCCGCAGCGACGGCGACTGCAGCTTCGAGGGAGGCCAGTGCCTGCTGCCC
>JAHZJA010001319.1 GCA_022601155.1 Deltaproteobacteria bacterium
CCGGCCGAGACCGCCTCGAGGCCGCCCCCACCCGCGGCAGCGATACCCTGGAAGGCGGTGATGATGCCGATGACGGTACCGAACAGGCCGATGAACGGCGCGGTGGAGCCGGTCGAGGCCAGGATGCCCATGCCGCGGCGTAGCTCGGAGTCCAGCTGCTGAAGCCGGCGTTCGAGCTCGCGACGCGCCATCTCGGCGGCGCCGACGACCTGGTCGTCTTGGTTGGCAAAGAAGGAATCGAGGCCGAAGCTCATCAGACGCGGCAGCGGCACTCGGGCGAACTCCTTGCCCTTGCTCAGGTCCCGGAGCGACGCGAAATCACGATCCTCGAGCAGCGGACGTGCCTTGGCGGCGAACAGGGCCGAGACCGCGGCGGCCTTGCCCAGCACGAGGTGGCGCTCGATCGCAACGAACACACTCGCCGCGCCCATCACCACCAATCCGATGGCGACCAGGCGGGACAAGAATCCCATCGATTCCCAAATTTCGAACAGTGAAAGTTCCATGATGGATGGACCTCGGCGATCAGCCGGTAGTGAGAGTGAAGGGGATCGTGACCGTGTGCCACACGGTGATCGGCTGGCCGCTCAGCTTGGCGGGCTCGAACTTCCAGGACTTGACCGCCTTGATGACCGAAGACAGCAGCAGCTTGTTTGCCCGCTTCTCGTCCTCGTCGGTGGCGGCGTTGTTGCTCTTGCGCAAGATTTTGGCGCCCCGCACCGAGCCGTCGCGGTGCACGTGCAGCTTGATGACGACCTTGCCCGTGATGCCCTTGTCTCGCAGCTCCTTGGGATAGACCGGCGACGCGTTGCCCGACTTGGGCTTGGGCGCCGTGGCGTTGTCGGGGCGATCGACGGGCTTGGTCGGGTCGAGCTTGGGCTTGGCCTTCTTGGGCTTGGGGGTGGGCTTGGCGGCCGGCTTGGGCTTGGGCTTGGGTGCAACCGCCTTGGGCGGGCCCTCGTGCGGCTTGGTGCCCATCCCGCCGGCCTGGCCCCCGCCAGCGCCAACCTCTACGGTCTTCTCGGCGTCGCTCTCTTCGGCGGCGTCGGTGACCTTCTTCTTGGGAGGCTTGGGCTTGCGCTTGGGCCTGGGGCTGTCGACGACCTTGACCTTGGTGTTGGGCGGAGGTGGAGGAGGCGGCTCCTCCATCTCGGGCTCCGGCTCCTGCTCGATCGCGAAATCTTGGATTTCCGGCTCGAGCTGAACCTCGACGATCGGTTCCTTCTTGGGGGGGTAGGCCCACCACGCGGCCCCGCCGAGGGTCACGAACAGGAGCACTCCCCGCACGACTGCACCACGGCGGTTGCGCTGAACGAACAGTTCCCGCAACCGGGGATCGAAACCACCGAGCATGGCTGGGTGGAGCATGGAGAAGGTCGATGTCCTCGGCGTGTCTCGGTTGTCGCAGCTTTGTGACAACGTGACCGCCGACGATCGCGCCACCGAGCGGTGCGCGGGAGTCCATTCAAATATTGCGGTGCCGTGACACGGCCGTCACCGGCACCGTGCAACGTGATTGGGTATGAGGAAGACGATCCTGGTCGTGGATGACGAGAAGGACCTCGTCACCACCGTGGCGTATGCACTGGAGCAGGAGGGCTGGCAGACGTTGCGTGCCTACGACGGACGCACCGCATTGAAGCTCGCCGCGTGTGCGCCCCTGCCCGACCTCGTTCTCCTCGACCTGATGCTGCCCGATCTCTCGGGTACCGAGGTCTATCGGGAGCTGCGCGCGGGTGGCATGACGGCCGCAATTCCGATCATGATGGTGACGGCGCGCAACCAGGAGATCGACCGCGTGGTCGGCTTCGAGATGGGCGCCGACGACTATGTGAGCAAGCCGTTTAGCCTGCGGGAGTTGGTGCTGCGGGTCAGGGCGATCCTGCGTCGGATGGAGCGCACGGAGAATCCCGAGGCCGACGTGGGCTTTGGGCGGCTGCGGATCAACCCTTCCGGACACCAGGTCTGGGTCGACGGCAGCGAGGTCCCGCTGACTGCGTTGGAGTTTCGACTGCTGTCGACGTTGCTCATTCGTCGCGGTCGCGTGCTGAGCCGCGAGACGCTGCTGCACGATGTGTGGGGCCACGATCCGGGGCTACCCACGCGGACCGTCGACACCCATATTCAGCGCCTCCGCAAGAAGATCGGCAGCGCCTCGCTCTACATCGAGACGCTGCGGGGCGTGGGGTACCGATTTCGGTCGACCCCCGAGCTGGTCGACTAGCGCGGCGGCCTTCATCCCAGCGCGTCGCGACGAAGCGCCTCGATCTCGTCGGGCTGCTTGGGCACCGACGCGGTGAGGACTTCGTTGCCCGTGGCGGTGACCAAGATATCGTCCTCGATGCGGATGCCCACCCCGGCAAAGCCCTCGGGCAGGCTGTCGTCGTCGGGCGGAAAGTACAGGCCGGGCTCGACCGTGAGCACGTGGCCGGGCTCGAAGGGCTTGGAGGGACCTGAGCGTAGCTTGTAGCGACCGACGTCGTGCACATCGACACCCAGCCAGTGCGAGGTGCGGTGGGGGTAGTAGGCCTCGTGCTCCTTGTTCTCGATGAGCTCCTCCACGTCACCGCTGAGCACCCCGAGATCGACCATGCCCTGGGTCAGGTCGCGGAGCACCTGCTCGTGGATGCCATCGATCGACGCTCCGGGTACGACCGCCTCGATGGCCCGCCGCTGCACCTCGAGCACGACCTCGTAGGCGGCCCGCTGCGCTCCGCTGTAGCGCGCGCCCACGGGCGTGGTGCGGGTGATGTCGGTGGCGTAGCCGTCGACCTCGGCTCCGGCGTCGATCAGCATGAGATCGCCATCGTGGAACTGGCCGTTGTTGCTCACGTAGTGGAGGATGCACGCGTTGGCGCCTCCGGCCACGATGCTGGGGTAGGCCCAGCCCCACGCGCCACGGCGGCGGAAGGTGTACTCGATCAACGCCTGGATCTCGTACTCGTGGGTCTCGGGCGCGACCGCTCGCATCGCCGCCAGGTGAGCCTCGGTGGAGATCTCGACGCCGGTTCGCATCACGGCCAGCTCGTCGGGGTGCTTGAGCAGCCGCATCGGCGACAGCAGCACATCGGGATCGCACAGCGTGGCGGGGCCCAGCGCCGCCTTGCGACCGGTGCGAACCTTGGCCAGCACGCGGTGCAGCCGTCGCTCCTTGGCGGGGAAGCGACCAAAGGAGAAGTACAGCACCTCCACGTCCTCGAGCAGGCGAGCGAGCTGCTGCTCGAGGTCGGGGAGGGGCCAGGCGAAGTCTGCTCCGAACTTCTCGATCGCGCCTTGCTCTCCGTGGCGAACACCAGTCCAGGTCTC
>JAHZJA010000012.1 GCA_022601155.1 Deltaproteobacteria bacterium
GGACTGTGTCGACCAGAGCCTGTCGGCGGAGCTGCTGGGCGGAATGACCACGCGCGACCTGTTCGTGGACAGCTGCTCGGACTTCGACTCGTCGGCCGCCCGTCAGTGCCTGCGGGGCATGCGAAAGATCAAGCGCAAGTGTGACGAAAACGCCGGCTCGGACGACCAGGAGAAGGCATGTGCCGAGGTCTGCGGGACGCCGAAGGCCAGCGCGATGTTGGCCGATCCCATGTCGCTGGAGGCGGCGCTCGACCTGATGGACACGATGCCGCAGGACGAACAGGACCAGGACGACGCGGCGCAGTAGCCCGCGTCGACCGTCCGGTTGCCACGCCAGCTACATGCGAGCCTTGGGCACCAGGCCCAGGCGTCGGGCGTTCTTGGGCGGTGGCTTGGCGGCGACGATCTGCTTGATCAGCGTGATCACGCCTTCGTCGCTGCACGAGTCGGCGTGCCAGCTGAGCTGGCGGACCTTGTTCCAGCCCGGCAGGAACGCCCAGCGGAACTCGTCGTGTCGGCTCCAGTACGCATCCTCGACCCCCGGAATGGGCACCGAGGGTGTGTACTTTTCCTGGAGGGTGGCCGTCATCTTGCGGTCGTGGTGCTCGACGGCCTCTTTGGTCGTGGTCTCCGGGATGTTGGCCAGTCGGAACCACCGCGGCGCCTCGTCGTGGTGGAAGTAGAAGCCACACGACATGCGGAACGACTCGCCGAGGTACAGCTCGTGGCCGCAGGCCTTCTGGGCCGTCTCGACGTCGAAGCCCAGCTCGGCCTTGCAACACTGCGGATGCGGCAGCTTGGGCGCGTACAGCCGACACACGCCGTTGGTCTCGTCGGGGCGACCGGAGCCCAGCGTGGGTTGGTCGTCTCCCCCGCGGGTCTTCTCGGCCGCGCGGTCGATCGTCTTATGCGTGTACAGCTCGCCGTCCTTGACGGCTACGCGCGGGTCGTCGGCCCCCGCCTGTGGAGCAGCCTGCTTGGTCTTGTTGCCGAACGGGTTGCTGTTGGCGGAAGGACAACCGGCCATCACGGCGATGGACAGCAGCAGCAGGGAGCGGGGTCGTGACCAGGCGAAGGCAGGCATGAGCGAGCGGGCTTGTTTACCCCGACCGGCGGCGACGTGCCACGACCGGTAGCACAACGATAACGAGACCCAGCAGCCCCCTTACACCCCCACGAGGGACGGCGCCCACGGCACACCCGCCCTCTTCGGCAGGGGGGTCCGGTGGCGGGTCCTCGCCGACCTCGATGGTGAAGTCCAGCTGGGCCGGGTGTCCGGCCTCGTCGATGACCTCCACGTGGAACTCCCAGGTCCCGATGGGGAGGTCGGAGACCGAGAAGTGATCCTCGATGAAGGGCCTGCTCTCGGGCTTGGGATCGTCGTTGAGCCAAAACGCCGTGTCGTAGGCCTGGGGGTGCAGATCGTCGCGCACCTCCCACGTCACCTCGAAGTTGGCGGGGGCCTGGAAGTACTGGCCGTCGGCGGGCTCGAGCAGCTCGATCGTCGGGGGCTGCATGTCGATGTAGGGACCGCCGAACAAGCGCGAGAGGGTGGCCGCGCCCTGCTGGGCGTTGGCATCGCTGCACAGCGCGCTGTTGATCTCGGGGCACGAGGCAGCGCCCGGGTTGAGATTGACGTCGTCCACCACCACCGAGCACGCCGCATCGAATGTGGTCGGCTCGTTGTTGCCGCTGGGGAACATGATGGCGCCGTCGGTCTCGATGTGGTCGAGACCCCAGCTGTGCGCCGCTTCGTGCAGAGCGGTGGTCGCCCCACCGTTGACCCACGTGTTGAGCTCGCCATCGACGTGGGCGAAGGCGATCTGGTTGGGTAGCTGATCGTCACAGTCACCCGACGGTGCGCTCCCCAGCGCGCCGTAGTCCTCCTCGACCCCACCGTAGATCACCATGGTGTAGTCCTCGCTGCTGGGTGGGCGCTGACCGGTGATGCGGACTCCGTAGTCGGCGGCATCGCGACGCATGGCTTGCAGCACGGAGACTCGGGTCTGGAGGCTGCCCGAGAACGGAGGGATCGGCTCGTCGTTGTTGTACCAGTGGCAGTCGCGCTTGGAGTCGCTGGGATTGCACGAGCCCAGCTCCACGCCGTCGAAGTTGACGAACAGGGTGGTGGGCGTCCCGAGGTCGCGCGCGGCGGCTCGCGGAGCAGTGGTGAGGACGGGGGGGCGGGGCGGCAGCGGGGCATCCATCCGGTGCCGATGCCCGTCGTCGATGAGCCGGGCCGGGCTGTCGGTGCCGTCGTCGACACCAGGGGCCAGGCTCGGGCCTGCGGCCAGCACCGTGGGCAGCAGCAGCGACGCAGCTCCGATCATCTCCGTCTCCGGCGTGAGGCTCCCAGGACCAGCAGCACGACCAGCCCCATCAGCGCGGTGACGGGGACGCCGCCACTGCGGCACCCGGCCGCAGCAGGCTCGACGTCATCGTCCTCTTCGGGGTCGGGGGGCAGCTCGCTGCCCTCGGGCAAGATGGTGAAGCGCACCGCGTCCTCGGCGGTGTTGCCCGCCTCGTCTGCGATCACCACGCGAAGGTCATAGTCACCCTCGGGTGGGTTGATGAGCAGCAAGTCGACCCCGATTCGGCTCTCGTCGAAGATCGGCTGGTCGTTGTTGAAGATCTGCACGCGATAGAACTGCGGGTGCCGATCGTCCACCACCTCGCCGAGCAGGGAGATGGTGGTGGGCAGCACGAAGGTGCTCTCGTCGGGTGGGTTGGTGATCTCCAGGCTCGGGGCGCTGGTGTCCGGGATGGCCGGGCCAAACAGCAGGTTCATCTCGCGCCAGCTGTTTTGGAATCCCGTCTCGCAAAACGCGGTGTGCACCTGGTTGCAGCTGCCCTGCGTCGGCTCGAGATCGGTGTTGGCGACGATCTTGAAGCACTCGTCGCGGAACGACTGATTGAGCCCCGCAGACTTGAAGGGGTTCAAGATGTCGAGCTCGGAGTCGACGTGCTCGAGGCCCCAGGTGTGCGCCGCCTCCTGGAGGATGACGGTGGACCCGGTGTTGGACGAGCCGAAGCCTTGCGTGAAGCTGGTGTCCCCGCCGCGCCGGTCTTCGCAGTCGATGTAGGGCGCGATGCCAGCGAAGCTCTGCGGGCCCAGATCGCCGTACATGACCATCGTGTACGGGACGTCGGCGGGGGGACGATCGACGACCACCTGAACCGCGAAGTCTTGCAGGTCTGTCCGGGTGGCCTGCAGGATGGAGATCCGCTGGGTCTCGTTGCCGTCGAAGGGCCCGACGTAGCCGTCGAACAGGCCCGCGAGGGTGCTGCAGTCGTAGTGCGGGTCGTTGCCGCACCCGGTCTGGAGCACGCCGCCATCGAAGTTGATGTACAGCAGCTCCGGCGTCCCAGCGGCGCGCGGTTGTAGTTCGGGGATGAGATCGGCGGCGGCGACCGGAGCGGTCGACAACGGCAGGCCGATATCGGGATCGGCGCCGTCGGCCGGGGCCAACGCGAGGAATGGTACGAAAAAGCCGAGCATCGGCAGGCTCAACCTAGCAGCAACCGTGCAGCCTCACCATGGCGTTGGTACGCGTGTGCGCGGGGTAACCGGAGCACGGCGCCTGCGTATGCGAGCCGCCCGCGCCTGGGCTATCGGCGGGCATGGGGTGTGGTGGCCCCATGCTCCCGAAGCGTTGGAGCAAGTGGGCTAGGCCCGACGCCGACGCCGGGTCACGAGCAGCAGCGCGAACAGGCCGCTCATGCTCAGCGGTAGCTGGCCGCCGGAGCCCGTGGTGCAATCGCAGCCCTGGGTGCCGCCGTTGGTCGGGTCGGGATCCACCACGCCGGGATCGGAGCCGCCGCCGCTTCCGTCGCCCGCCGCCGTGCCGCTGCCGTCGGCCGGGCCATCGCCAGGACCGTCGCCGCCGTCCGTACCACCATTGCCGCCGGAGCCACCGTCGGCCGCCCCGTCGTCGTTGCCCGCGGGCGGATTGCCGATGACGGTGAAGGTGATCTGGTCCGAGGCGGGGTTGTCCGACTCGTCTTCGATGTCGACCTGCACCGTGTACTCGCCGTCGGGCAAGCCCTCGATCGGGAACGACAGCTCGCCGGGAGAGGCGTAGGCACCCCCGGTCTCGACGGGGCCGGGCAGGGCCGGGCTGGTGAGCACGACGTCGGTGGTGATGACGGCCGGCGTCTGATCATCGACCAGCGAGATCACCAGATCGACATTGCCGCCGTCGATCGTCGCACCGTTGGCGGGGTTGATGATGGTCACCCCTGGCGGCGCCGTGTCCGGGACCGACGGTCCGAACAAGAACAGCATCTCTTGGTGGCTGTTTTGCCAGCCGAAGTTGCAAAAGTTGGTGTGGACCGCGTTGCACGAGCCATTGGTGGGATTGAGCTGGGTATCGGCGAC
>JAHZJA010001320.1 GCA_022601155.1 Deltaproteobacteria bacterium
AGGCAGCTGCCGCTGACGGCGTTGTGGCCCATGGAAAACCGCCAAAGTCGAGGCTAGCGTCGTGCTCGGACGCGCCTACTCAGCTACGCACTCCGGCCTTCGCACAGCACTTCGATCTGCACCGCTCGCGGGCGTCGGTCTGCAGCGGAGCGACGCGGGTACTTCGAGCGGCACTGCTCGCGGGCGTCGGTCCACCACGAGCGACTCCGGCACTTCGAGCTGCACCACTTGCGGGCGTCGGTCCGCAACGGAGCTACTCGGGCACTTCGCCCTGGCCCTCGCGCAGCACCTCGATCTGGTCGTCGACGAGCTTGAGCACCGTTGACGGTTCTGGCCACAGCGGGCCACCGTCCACCACCACCTGTACGTCGCGCGCGTAGCGTTGCGAGTACATCTGGGGCTCTTCGAGCTCGAACTCTGCGTCGGCGGAGGTCACCGATCCGGTGAGCAGCGGCTCACCCAGCAGGTCGACCAGCATCGTACACACGGCGTGATCGGGCACGCGCATGCCGACCTCGTGCCACCGGTTCTTCATCTGGCGGGGCACGTCGTTGGTGGCCGACAACACCATGGTGTACGGGCCGGGCAGCAGTCGACGCACCACCCGAAAGACACGGTTGCCCATGTGGCCGTAGCGCCCCAGCGCAGCGATCTCGTTGACGAGCATCGTCAGCGGCTTGGGGTGCTTGTCGTGATAGCCCTTGAGCTTGCGGAGCCGGGCAATGCCCTTGAGGCTCGACAGCGCACAACCGAACGCATAGCCCGTGTCGGTCGGATAGATGATGACCCCGCCCTTGCACAGGGCGTCGATGGCCGGCTGCAGGTGCCGCGGGGCAGGACGCTCGATTTCGACGCGGATGTCCATCGAGAGCCGCGGGTTATGCCGCAACGCCGGACGGCTGGCCACCGCTGCCGCGATCTGGCCGACGACAATCCTCACGGAGTCCATTCGCGCGGGGCGTGGCTCTCGCCGGTTCGGTTGACGAGTGGATTACGCCCGCCGCGCCTCAATGGGCACGTACCGTCTCGTCAAGGCCATTTTGGTCGCGTTGAACAACCCCCAACGAAAGACGAACGTACGATGCGAACCTCCAAGATCTTGCTCCTTGCCATCGCCGCTCCGCTGGCCGTGGTCCTCGCTGGCGGCGGCAGCTCGGCCACAGCCTCGGCCTCTGTCGACGATTCCGTTGCCGTCCCGGCACAACCCGCGGCAGCAGGGGCAACCGGACCCGTCGTGGTGTTTCCATGGCCGCTGGACTGCTCGGTGATCCTCTGCTCGCCAGGGACCTATTGCGAAGACACCCAAGACGGGCCGATCTGCGTCCCGTTCCCCGACGACACGTTCTAGTCGTGGGCGGCGTGGGTTCGGCTGGCTGAACTCACGCCGGCTGCTCAGCGGGCGGCGGCGGAACCACGGCCACGGGCACCGCCGCATGCGACGACAGCACGGTGGCGTGGCTCGCCTCGAGCCTGCGCTGGACCCAAGACAGTCTCCGCGCTCCACACACCACCAACGGGCTCCCTCGCCGCGCCACCGCGAGCAGTTGCTCGACCGCGTTGCCGACGGGTAGCTCGCTGTCGACCTCGCCCAGCTCGTGCTCTCGAATCCAGCGCTCCAGCCCGGTCCGTTTTTGCAGATACCGAGCCCGCCGCGCCCCCTCGGATGCCTGGCCGGGAAGAAACGACAGTGCACCGCCGTCGATGGGAGGCACCACGTGCACGACGCACAGGGGCCGATTCCATTGCTCGGCGCGCTCCTTGGCAAACTTGGCCGCGGCCACCGATGCAGGGCCGAGATCGGTCGCCAGCACCACGGGACCGTCGAGCCGGGCGACATCCAGCTCGGGCGGGACCACCACGACCGGCCCGCTCGCGTGGCGCAGCAGGTGCCGCGCAACCCGGCCCAGTCGCGGGGGAAAGCCGTCGCGAACGGGGCCCTGCCGACCAACGATGATCGCGACGGCCTGGGCCCGACCGCGCTGCTGATCGAGCACCTCGTCGGCGGCACCGCCCGGCACCACGTCGACCTCCCCGAAGCACTGCTCGAGCCCGGCCTGACGCAAGGTGTCCTGCGCGGCCTCGGTCGTCAGCGACAGCAGGCGCTCCTTGGGGTGCAGCCCCAGTCGTACCGCGTAGTGCTGCTCCAGCTGCTCCACCACGTGCAGGGCCCGAAGCGTGACCGCCCCTGCGCCCTGCTCGTGCACCCACGCCGCATACCGCAGCGCTCCGGCACTGGTTGCCTGGAGGTCCATGCCCACGAGCCAATGCGTCACGGGTCTGAGCATGGTCCTGCGAGGTCGAACGACGCACGCACAATCTGCACGACCGACGGGGTCCGCCTCGATCACGGCCGTGCGACCGCTCACGGCTGCTGCGTGGAGAGCCAGCGTCGCGCCTGTTCGGCCTCGCGTGCAAACCCGGGATCACCCTCGAGCACTGCCGCGAAACCCTCGATGGCCCGCAGTCTGTCGTGCTCTTGGGCGGGTTCGGTCCGCTGGAGAACCCGTGCCCGCTCCAGCCGCCAGCGTACATCGGCCAGCCTCGACGCATCGTCGCCCCCCCGATCCGCAATCGTGCGCTCGACGGCGGTCAGGGCCTCGACCGCCGCCTCGTGGTTGCCCCGCATGCCCTCGACCTCCGCCGCGATCCGAAGCGACTCGAGCACCACGGCCGCATCGTCCGCGTGTCGTAGGCGAAGGGCGGCCAGGCCTTCTTCGACCAGCCGGGCCCCGCGCTCGAGCTGACCCAGCCGAGACGCGGCCTGGCCCACCCACACCTTGGCTCGCCCCAGCTCGGCCTCGTCCATGGGGTCTGCGGCGGCGACGATCTCCTGGAGGCGCCCGAAGCTCTCGTACGCGGCCTGTGTCTCCCCCGCCCCGAGCTGCACCTCGCCCAGCACCTGCACGGCCTTGGCGACGTAGCGATGCTGCGGACCCAGGCTCCGCTCGTAGTGCTCGACGGCCTGGCGGGCCAACGCCAGGGCCTGCTCGTGATCCCCTCGCCCGGCCGCGGCCGTAGCCCGGCCGCTGAACACGTCGCCCAACATCGGGTGGTCCGCCCCGACTTGCGACACGGCAATCGCCCGCGCCTGCTGCAGGTGCCGATCGGCCTCGGCCCAGCGGTGTCGCGCCAGCGCCAGCTCGCCCTGGGCCCACCAGACGTAGTACTGCGCCATCGTGCTCGACGGTCCACGTTGCTCGACGATGGCCTCGGCCAGCTCGAGCTCGGCTCGAGCATCCTCGTAGCGCCCCTGCTCGATCAACGCCGAGCCGAGCATCGTCGCCACCAGTCCCCGCTGGGGATGATGGGACCCCAGTGCCTGCTCGAGATCGCTGGCCGCCTGGCGCAGCGTGGCCACCGCCTCGGTGGACTTTCCGTGCTCGTACTGCACCCGCCCGATGGCGGCCAACGTCAGCGCGAGCTCGGGGTCGGTGCTCGGCAGCGCCGCGCGCTTGACCTCGAGCGCGCGTTCGAACAGAGCCAGGGCTTGCTCGGGCGGCCCGGTCCGCAACGCCACGGCCCCCGCATTGTTGAGCATCAGGCCGATGAGGCGCGCGTCGCCGACCCGCTGCGCCAGGGCCCGCGCCCACGGGACCTCCACCATCGCCTCGGCCGGCTTTCCGAGCAGCTCACTGCGTGCATAGATCCGACGAGCGGCTGCCTCGGCCGCGATCGCCTCGTGGTCGACTTCCACGGCCAACCACGTCGCCTCGCCGAGGTTGTCGTCGGCCTCGGTGGCCTGGCCCGCGGTGAGCTGGGCACTGCCCAACCGCAGCAGCGCCTCGGCGCGCAAGGGCCCATAGTCCAGCTCCACCGCGCGACCGAGCACCTGATGCGCGCTCGCGAGACTCTCTGGTAGCCGTCCCAGGTTCTCGAGCGAAGCGGCGGCGCTCAGCTGTTGGCGCAGCTGGGCGACCTCCTCGGCGACCCCGGCGGGGGGTGGGGTCACTTCAGCCAACAAGGCATCGGCATCGCGGCAGCGCGACAGCGGAGGCAGGCCCGCGACCGCCGCGACCGCCTTGTCGAGCGTGTCGTCGTCGGGTACCTGCAGCGCCTCGGTCAGAGCCTGCAGCCCGGCCCGGCTGCGGCTCAGACACGCCACCGTGCGGTCGTGAAGCAGATCGGAGCTGCGGTGCGCCCGGTGGTCTTCGCAGGCCTCCCGCCGCGCATCGACCCACGCGTCCGCATAGCCATCGAGCGCGGGCTCCACCCGGGTCCAGGTGGGCTCGGCTTGGGGCGAGCCCACCCTGCGCATCGCGGTGGCGATCCCGTCCCGACGCGCAGAGTCCCAGACCCCCCCCAGCTCGAGTTGGGCATCGGGGCACGCATCGTCGGGGGCCTGGGCCAGCTGAGACACCCCCACCCCCCCCGCGAACACCAGCGCAATGGCACCGCCCAGCACCACCCGTCGACGTCGACGCGCGTGCGGATCGCGACCCAGAGCGTCGAGCAGCTGCGCCATCGAGGGGAACCGCTGCGCGGGGTCTTGGGAGAGCCCGTGCTGCAACACCCGCTGCACCCACCCCGGCACGCGTCCGTCGTCCATCGACCGGAAACGGCCCTCGCAGATCGAGTCGACCAGCTCGTACAGCGAGGTCCCCTCGAACGGGTACTCGCCATGGAGGCTGTGGAACAAGGAGACGCAGAAGCTGAACTGGTCGCTGTACGCGGTGGCAGGCTCGCCCAGGTGTTGTTCCGGGGCCATGTAGGCGGGCGTGCCCACCATCGCCCCCGTGCGTGTCAACGGCCTGTCGAGCAAGCTCGAAGCCTCCGTCGGGGAGAGCAGCTCCCGGGTGAAGCTTCGCTCGTCGCGGGCCAGCCCGAAGTCGAGCACCTTGACGTCGCCGTTGTCGCCCACCATCACGTTGTGGGGCTTGAAGTCGCGATGGACCAGGTCCACCTCGTGAGCGGCCTGCAGCCCTCGGCCGGCCAGGCGATACACCGCGACGATCTCGGCCCACCCCCGGGCGTGCTCGCGCGCCCACACGTCGAGGCTGTGCCCGCGCACGAACTCCATGGCGATGTAGACCTGCCCCTGGTGCTCCCCCACCTCGTGGACGGACACGATGTTGGGGTGCGACAGCCGGGCCATGGCCTGTGCCTCACGCCGCATCCGATCGTGGGCCGTGCTCGACTCTCGACTGCCGAGCACGACCTTGACCGCGACCTTGCGGTCGAGGTCTTCGTCGTAAGCGCTGTAGACCACGCCCATGCCGCCCTGGCCCAGCCGCGAGAGGATCGGGTAGCGACCCACCCGTGGTGACTCGGTCTCGATCTGAAACAAGCTGGCCTTGAGCTTGGCCCGCGCCTTGTCCCGATCGAAGTCGGCCGCAGGTGGCGTGGGTCCCTGACCGAAGCCCAGGCCCAGCGGGGTGGCCTCGGCCTGCGTGTCATCCGCGCCAGAACCCTTGGACTGTCGCGGTGTCACCTCTCGCTCCCCTTCGCCATCGGAGGGGCGCACGGGCCCTTCGGGGCGCTCGGCCATGACTCGTGTCACTAGCACGACACGGCCCAACGCGCCTCGGTACCCGTGTACCGGGCCCTCACGGCCGGTCCGTCTTTTTTCGTCCCACCGCAGTGATCGAAACGGCGGGGGCCTGGTCTACCGCCGATGTCACGACCCCGAGGCTGTTCGCCTCAGCTCCGGTGTCGCCCTCGCGTTCGATCCCTTCCATTGGAAAGCCCCTCCGATGCCACGTATTCAGCTCCTGTCCTTGCTCGCCCTTTGTTCCGGATTCCTCACCGCCTGCGCCGAAGGCGAGACCGAGCCCTTCGCGTTGGAAGAGGCCGAGTTTCGCTGCCCCACCTGCCCCGGCGGCTGGGGCCCTCCGGTCACCAACACCCACGGGGTCAACGGCCTCCAGGTCTCGGCCCTCGACTCGCTCGGCCAGTTCCACGACGGCTGGCGCTTGGCTGGGGTGATCGTGCTGGGAGACGGCGGCACGCCGACCCTGCTGAACACGGTCTCGGTGCTCCCCGATGGCGACCTCTTCGGCGAGGGCGTCGACGGAGAGACCTACACGGGCTCTCGCTTCATCGGATCGAAGTGGGTGGTCTCGTTCACCGACAGCGGCTTCTTCCCCAAGCTGGGCGAGCCCTTCGAGCTTCACGACATCCTCGATGCCTCGGTC
>JAHZJA010001321.1 GCA_022601155.1 Deltaproteobacteria bacterium
CGAGATGGCTTCGGCGACCAGACGGCGTAGATGCTCGACATCGCGTACCGCCACGTGGACCAGGAAGTCGTGGGAGCCCGCGATGTAGAAGACATCCATCACCTCGGGCATCCCCCCAACGTGCTCCCCGAATGCGTCGAGCAGCTCGGTGGTGTGCCGGGCCATCCGAACGAACACGATCGCCCGGAGGCCAATCCCGAAGGCGGCGGGCTCGACGTCGGCATGGAAACCCTGCACCCAACCGTCGGCGAGCAGCCGCTGGACGCGAACGTGGCAGGTGGAGGGCGCCAGGCCGACCGCGGCCGCCAGCTCCTTGTTCGACATCCGAGCATCCTTCGAAAGCAGGCGCAGGAGCTGACGATCGATTCGGTCGAGGGGGGCTTTTTCGCGCTCCATACCGAACACTATTCGTTGGATTCGCATGATTTCCAATCCATATTCGTAATCGAACCTGATTTTACGAAGACACGGTCAATCATGACGGTCGCTCCCGATATCTCCACGCGCGTCCTGCTCGCACTGGCCCAGGCCCTTCACGAGCACGGCACCCCCGCGCATCGGCTCGAAGACAGCCTCGCCCGCGTCGCCCGAGCGCTGGAGCTACACACGGCGCAGTTTCTCTCCACGCCGACCGCCATGCACCTGGCGTTTGGCGACGGCGCGGGTCAGCGCGTGTACCTGTGCCGCGCCACCTCCGAGCGGGTGGACCTGGCTACGCTCGGCCAGCTGGACGAGATCGTCGACGACATCGTCGCGGGCCGACTCGCGGCAACGGGGGCTCTCGCACGACTGGAGGCCCTCCGCACCCTCGGCAATCGCCACAGCCCGCGCGCCAAACGATGGGCCAGCGCGACCGCGTCGGGCACCGCCGCGGTGTTCCTCGGCGGCGGTCTTGCCGAGCTGGTGTTGGCCAGCGCACTGGGCTGGGTGGTGGGTGCCCTCGCGCAGTGGTCCGCTCGCATGCCTCGCGCGCGGCCGATGCATGCCCCGCTGGCGGCGTTCTGCGTCGCGGTGCTCGTCTCGCTGGCTTCCGCCGCCGCACCCGGGCTGTCGGACGGCCTGGTGTTGGTCTCCGCGCTCATCATGCTCGTCCCGGGCCTCACCCTCACCGTGGCGATGACAGAGCTCGCCAGCGGTCATGTGGTCTCGGGCACGGCGCGACTGGCCGGGGGCATGACGTTGATGTTCACGATCCTGTTCGGGGCGGCTCTCGGCCGACCGCTGGCCGCGGCGCTGCCAGTTCCCGTTGGATGGCCGCTGCCCGCCCTCGAGCTTCCGCCCGGCACATGGTTGGCCTGCTTGGCCGCCACGACCATTGCGTTCACCATCTTGCTCGAGGCTCGCTCCCGCGACGCCGGGTGGATCGCGGTGGCGTGCGGCGTGGGGTACGGCGCGGCACGACTGGGCGCGTGGGGGCTGGGGCCCGAGCTGGGCGCGTTTGCGGGCGCAGTGGCGGTGGGCCTGGCCAGCAACGCCGTCGCTCGGCGCTTCCGCCGGCCGGCCACGCTCATGCGTCTTCCGGGGCTGCTGTTGCTGGTGCCGGGGAGCCTGGGTTTTCGCAGCCTGGACTCGCTGCTGATGGCCGACACCATCGCGGGCACCGACGGACTGTTCCGCGTGGGGTTGGTAACGGTCGCGCTCGCCACCGGATTGTTCGCGGCGGATCTCCTGTTGCCCACGCGCCGTGCGCTGTAGTCGCCCGCTCGGTGATCTACTCTGGAGAGGCGCACGCAGCCGCCAATGCTCCGAGCCTCCACTGCCTCACGAACCCGCTGCAGCCCGCTCATCCGGGCGCATGGGGTCGTCGTGGGGTTTTGCCTCACAGCGGCAGGGTGCTCGCCGTCCGAGGATCCGATCATGCTGGAGCCGCGGACGGTCGAGGCCATCGTCGACCCCGATGCCTGGGTCCTCGCCGAGCCAGCGCAGGATCCCTGGGTCCGCCGTCGTCCTCCCTCCGTCGAGTGTCCGGCGGGACTGGGGTACTACGCGGAGGATTTCGTCGACATCCGCTCGCTGAAGATCGACACAGGGTGGTGCAACTTCCTCACCATCGAACAGCCCAGCCTGGTCGATCTGCGGGCCGATGAGGTCATCGACCTGAAGATCCATCACTTTCGCCTCGTGGCCGACGCACCGGCGGAGGCATGGCTGGGGCTGGCGCTCGATGGCGAGGTGATCTGGGAGCATCAGGTGCCCATCCCCAGCGAAGCCGGCCTCGAGAAGACGCTGATCGAGCTCGACCGAGACTACCCCGTGGGCACTGCGATCCAGTTTCATCTCGACAACCACGGTGACAACAACTGGATCCTCTTTCGCGTTGAGCGAGAGCCCGGCTGACCGCGGCGGCTCTCGATCGGATTACCAAAGTCACCCACATCGCACCGGGCTCGGGTATCGTCGACGCGATGGTCGATACGATGCCGAGCGGACCCCAGCGCTCCCTCACTGTACCCGGCCTTGTCGTACTCGCGACCATCCTCGGCCCCTCCTCGGCTCCAGCCGCCGTGGTCCCTGGCGAGATCGTGGTGGAGGAGGGAGCCGCCCCCACCGGGGCCGCAGCCGCCGTCGACAGCCTCCGTGCCCCCTTCGTCAACGGCGTCGGGGAGGTCGCCGTCGTCGGATTCGTGAGCCCCGGCGATCCCGACCTGGGCTTCGTGTTCGTCGGTGATCAGGTGGTCTGGCACAACTTCGACGACCCCGATCTGACGGGGATCGAGACCTCGATGGGGGTGAGCGACGCGGGCGGGTTCATCTACAGCCCCACCGTCTCGGGCGACGACGCAGTCTGGACCCACAACGGATTGCTCGCGGTGGAGAACACCCAAGCCCCCGGTTTCGCGGCGGGCGTCACCACCACATTCCACAGCCGGCCGACCATGCTCCCGCTCGGCACCGTGTACTGGCTGGCGGGGGTCAACTTCAGCGGCGGCACCAATACCGAAGGGCGGGTGCTGTACCGCAGCCCAACGGCGACCCCCGCCGACGTCGTGGTGGTCCAGGCCACGGGTGACCTCATCGACGGCCTCGCCATCAGTGCTCCGAGCGGCATCGACTTCGACTTTGCGGTCTCCGACGACGACACGCATCTCATCCAGGTGGTGCTCGTGGACACGGGCTCCACCACCGACGATGGACGACTCGTCGTGGACGGTACCGCCGTCGCGGCCGAGGCCGCACCCAGCCCCACCGGTGATGCCTGGGACAACTTCGACCTGGTCGCGATCAACGACGCGGGTGACTTCGTCTTCACGGGTGACACCGCGGGGTCGACCACCACCGATGAGTTCCTCGGCTTCAATGGCGCGGTCGTGGTTCGCGAGGGAGACGAGGTCGATGGCATCACGCTCACCGGGCCCGCCACATTGCGACTGTTGGGCATCAACAACCTCGGGCAGGCGACCTACGCGTGGGGGATCTCGGGCAGCACCGAGCACATGTTCATCGCGTGCGATGCATCGGACATCGTGGGGACCTCGCAGCTGGTCCTGTCGACCGACGACGAGCTCGACCTCGACGGCGATGGGGCGGGTGACGGGCTGTTCGTCAGCGACTTCAACGCGTCGACTCTCAGCAACTCCAAGCCGCTGACCGATGTCGGCAGCGTGTACGTCGAGCTCGACCTCGACGACACCGTGACCGTGCGCGAAGCCATCGTCCGCCTCCCCGTCGAGTGCTGCGGCGACAGTCTGACCGTGGGCGGCGAAGAGTGCGACGACGGCAACGCCGACGACACCGACGGGTGTCTGTCGACCTGCCTCGATGCCACGTGTGGTGATGGTTTCGTCCAGACCGGCGTCGAGGCATGTGACGACGCGGATCTCGACGACACCGACGCCTGCCTATCGTCGTGCGAGTTCGCGAGCTGTGGCGATGGCTTCGTTCAGGCTGGCGTCGAAGAGTGCGACGACGCCAATCCCGATGACACCGATGCCTGCCTGTCGACGTGCGCCGTTGCCAGCTGTGGCGATGGCTTCGTTCAGGCTGGCGTCGAAGAGTGCGACGACGCCAACCCCGATGACACCGATGCCTGCCTCTCTTCCTGCCAGGCCGCTTCGTGTGGCGACGGCTTCGTCCAAGTCGGCGTCGAGGAGTGCGATGACGCCAACCCCGATGACACCGACGCCTGCCTCTCTTCCTGCCAGACCGCTTCGTGTGGCGACGGCTTCGTCCAAGTCGGCGTCGAGGAGTGCGACGACGCCAACCCCGACGACGACGATGCCTGCCCTACCACCTGCCTGAACGCGGCCTGCGGCGATGGATTCGTCGAGCTCGGCGTCGAAGCTTGCGACGACGCCAACCCCGACGACACCGACGCTTGCCTCTCTTCCTGCCAGGCCGCCACCTGCGGTGATGGCTTCGTCCAAGCCGGTGTCGAAGCCTGCGACGACGCCAACGACGACGAGACCGACGCCTGCCTCTCCTCCTGCGAAGCCGCTGCGTGTGGTGATGGCTTCGTCCAGGCCGGCGTCGAGGAGTGCGACGACGCCAACACCGACGATGATGATGCCTGCTCCAGCGAGTGCATGGTCATCGACAGCGGCTCCACGGGCGCCGACAGCAGCGGTGATGGCGACACCGAAGGCGAAGACGAGTCCGGCTCCGGGGGGGTGGCGACGACAGGCGATGGTGGCAGCAGTGGTGGCAGCGGCGGCGCCTCGGGTACGCCTGGGTTCGACACGGGCGCCCTCGACGATGATGGCTGCGGCTGCGTTGCCGGCCACCGCGATCGACCGCTACGCGGCTTGCTCGGCTCGCTACTGGGCCTGGGTCTGCTGGGGATCGGGCGCGGCCGGCGTAGAGGGAGCCGACCCCGGGCGCGACGAGCCGGTTGAGCCCCCGTGGTGGTGCATCCACGCCGCGACCGTCGCGGCGAGTTCGGGCTCGGCGCGTGCAAGGTCGGCATCGAGCAGGGCGCTCGCACGCGCACCGTGCTGCCGTGCCCGCGCGTGTGCACCGACGGCATGCGCGAGCCTGGCCTCCAACAAGGCCAGCTCGACTTGATGGCTCGCCGTGTTGCCCGAGCGCAGCTCGAGCTGCTCGCGAAGCTGCTTCAGCTCGGCCTGGCCGCGGTCGACCTCCTCCTGCGCGATCGAAGCCTCGGCCATCCCGAGCAAGCAGCTGGACAAGTGAGGGTGCCCCGGTGGCAGCGCGGCCACGAACAACGCCCACGCGCGAGAAAAGTACGCATGCGATCCGGTCCAGTCTTCACGCGCGGCGGCAACGTTACCGAGGTTGCCCAGCGTGGCCCCCACGCTTGGGTGCGCGGGGCTCAAGATACGCTCCTTGAGCTCCAACGCCGCCAAGTAGCGACTCTCGGCCCGATCGTAGTCCTCGAGCCGCTCGTAGGCGAGACCGAGGTTGTTGAGGGACTGCGCGGCGGTGGGGTGGTTGGGACCCACGAGCGGAAGAGCCAGGGCCCGGGCATGCTCGTACTCGTCGATGGCCTCCTCTACCCGCCCCAGCTCGAGCAACGCACTCCCCTTGAGATTGAAGGCCTGTACCCGCTGGAGCTCGGTGATCTCATCGGTCAGGGCGAGCGCGCCCTCGTAGGACGCCAGCGCGTCGGCCCACTGCCGTTGGGCGAAGTAGATCGTGCCCACCGCGACATGGAGCCGGGCCCGCCCCGTCGCCGGATTGCCGATGCGCTCGAGCGCGGCGTGGGCGTGAGGAACCCAGGCCAGCCCTCGCTGTGGCTGCGCGCCGTCCGAGCCCACCACCTGCACCAGCTGCGCAGCGGCATCGGCCACCACACGGTCGGCACCAGTGGCGGTGCCCAGCCACACCGCCCGCTCGA